>JANNGC010000121.1:0-2363 GCA_031380445.1 Pedosphaera sp. | reverse complement strand
GTGAACGAGTTTTTTACCGCAGAGACGCAGAGGGGCAGAGGCGCAGAGAGAGGGAAGGAGGATTGGCCGCAAAGAACGCAGCGAACACAAAGTGGGAATTCTTTCTCTGTGCGCTCTGCGTTCTCTGTGGCGATGAATTTCTCCACCCTGTCTTCTCGCTGCGCCTCTGCGTCTCTGCGGTAAAACTGGATGCCTGCTCGCAACCTGCGGCCCACCGCCAGCGTCCTTCGCCCGCATGAAGCCGTTCCCGTTTGCGTTCCTTGTCGTCGCGCTTCTTGCGTGCGCGCCGACGGCGCACGCCCAGCGTCAGATGGAATTCCTCGGGCGCGGCCTAGTCGCCATTCGCACTGGCGAGGAAAAAGTTTTTCTCTCGTGGCGGCTGCTGGGCACGGAGCCGGAGGGGATTGCGTTCAACGTGTATCGTCAAAGCGGTGCGGGCGCGGCGGTGAAGTTGAACCGTGACGCGATCATGAATGCGACGTGCTTGACGGATGACACGGTGAAGTTTGCAACGCCCGTGAGCTACTTCGTGCGCGCGGTCGTGCAGGGCAGGGAACTGGAAGCGAGCGCGTCGTTTCAGTTCGCGACGAACGCGACCCTGAAACCATATCTCACCATCCCGCTTAAACTGCCGCCGGGCTATTCCGCGAACGACGGCTCGGTCGGCGACCTCGACGGCGATGGTGAATACGAAATCGTTCTCAAGTGCGAGCGCAGTCCGCGCGACACGGCTTCGACGGGACTCACGGGCGAAACCCTGCTCCAAGGACTCAAACTCGACGGCTCATTGCTCTGGACGATCAACCTCGGCAAAAATATTCGCGAGGGCGCGCACTACACGCAGTTCATGGTCTATGACCTCGACGGCGATGGCCTCGCCGAGATCGCGTGCAAGACGGCGGACGGAACGACGGACGGGCGTGGCAAAATCATTGGCGACGCGAGCGCCGACTGGCGCGACACGAACCGTTTCTCGCGGACCTTCGGACGCGTGCTGCGCGGCCCGGAGTTCTTCACCATCTTCGACGGACGCACCGGCGCGGCGCTCGCGACCACAAACTACATTCCCGAACGCGGCGACCTCGGCGGCTGGGGCGGCGTGGGTGGCAATGGCGACAACGACAACGTGGGCAATCGCGTGGATCGTTTCCTCGCCTGCGTCGCGTATCTCGACGGCGCGCGCCCGAGCGTGGTCATGTGTCGCGGCTACTACGGTCGCAGCGTCCTCGCCGCGTGGGACTGGCGCGAGGGCAGGCTGACTTCGCGCTGGGTCTTCGACTCGAAGGACAAGGACAACGCTTACTCCGGCCAAGGCGCGCACTCCGTCAGCGTGGCCGACGTGGACGGTGATGGCCGTGATGAAATTATTTATCACTCCATGGTCGTGAACTCCGACGGCACCGGACGTTTCAGCACCGGTCTGCGCCACGGCGATGCGCTGCACGTCGGCGATCTCGATCCCGCGCGGCCTGGTCTCGAAGTCTTCGGCATTCACGAG
The DNA here is from genome assembly GCA_031380445.1 of Pedosphaera sp. Lineage (GTDB taxonomy): Bacteria > Verrucomicrobiota > Verrucomicrobiia > Limisphaerales > SIBH01 > JANNGC01. The sequence continues at coordinate 865 of JANNGC010000121.1, read as the reverse complement.
AACGAGGAGAAACTTTTCGGCACACCCGGCGCAGCCTGTTACGACGCGAAGACCGGGAAAATCCTCTGGAGCTTCGGCCCGGATGCGGACATCGGACGCGGCCTCGCGGCGGACATCGACCCGCGCCATCCCGGTTCTGAAATGTGGGGCGGCGCGTCCGGCCTTCGCACCGCGTCAGGTGAGCGCATCGGCAACGCACCGCGCTCGGCGAATTTTGCCATCTGGTGGGACGGCGATTTGCTCCGTGAAATCCTCGACCGCAACCGCATCTCGAAATGGAACTGGACCAACGCCACGCTCGACCCGCTCTTCACCGCCGACGGCGCCACCTCGAACAACGGCAGCAAAGCCACGCCCGTCCTCTCCGGCGACCTCCTCGGCGACTGGCGCGAAGAAGTGATCTTCCGCACGCCCGACAACAAGGAGTTGCGCCTCTACACGACGACCATTCCCACGACCAACCGCCTCGCCACGCTGATGCATGACCCGCAGTATCGCCTCGCCATTGCCTGGCAAAACGTCGGCTACAACCAGCCGCCGCACCCGGGCTTCCATCTCGGTGAAGGGATGGAAACGCCGCCGAAGCCGAACATTCGCGTCGTGGCTCGTCGGATCATCAGCAACTGACGATGATTCTTCGGTGGGGCAAGACTCCGTCGAGCCGTTGAACGAGCGGAGCGAGGCGAACGCAGTGAGCATCTCCCCGGCGGGACGAGCGTGAGGAGATGCTCGCGTGGCTCGCGCCTCCTTCGTCGGCAATTAGGGTTCGACGGAGTCTCACCCCACCGGGCGTTACGCGAAGAGCTTCTTCATCAGCTCGCCGTGAACATCCGTGAGCCGGAAGTCGCGGCCTTGGAAACGGAAG
>JANNGC010000084.1:0-2439 GCA_031380445.1 Pedosphaera sp. | reverse complement strand
TCAAGCGACCGCACTCCAAACGCTCCGCGTAAGTCGAGGCGGTGGCGGCTGCGCGTCAGCGTTTGGAGTGCGGTCGCTTGAGCGCCGCTTTCGACAAGTTGAATGCTTCAAAATGCAGAGCGATGTGAAACCGAATCAGATCACGCGACCATGCCTTCCGGCAGCGCATCCCACGCCGTGGCGTAGCCGCACAACCAGTCGAGGGCGAGATGTCGCGAGGCCACGAGCTGCGCGCAGCGCGCCTGCACCGACTCGGGCGCTTTGGCGAAGGGCTTTCCGTTCAAAGGAAAATCATTCTGCACCGGACGCGCGATGGCTCCGGCGGCGTGCGCTTCCTCGGCAGCGATGCCGATCAGCATTCCGTAATCGTGGCCCGGCGGTGGCGTCGGTTGGGCGCGCTGGACGGCGGCGATATTTGTTCGCCACTGCCAGCACTCGGCGGCGGCGCGCTGGGCTCGGAGACTTTCCACGGGGCGCAATTGCGTGCTGCCGCGCAGGAGATCGGACCCGTTGTCGGGAAAGCTCGCGAGCTTCTCGCTCTGCGGAGCCATCACCGCATCAACCGGCCAGCCGAGCAGCGGTTGCAAATCAGGCATGGCCAACGCCTCGTGGTAGCCGGGAAATTTTTCCTGGAGCGAGAGCGCCCAGAGCAGCACGCCGATGGATTCGATGCGCTCGCTCTGCAACTCATGTTGCGCCGCCGTCCACGCGCCGGGCGGGGCGGAGAGCGCGTCCAGTTCTTCGGCGGTGAATTGCGCGGTGAACTCTTGATCGTTGAGCCAGCGGCTCAGGCGCTGCGCGAGTTCGTGATACGCCGTGGCGTCGTCCGCGCTGATGGCGAGCGCGGTCGCTGATTCGAGCGTTCCGCGAATGACGAGGGAAGAGAGACAGAGCGCGCGCCCAATCACGGTCGCGTGGTCGGGAGGCTGTGGAACATGATCTGGCGATGACACGGGAAGTTTATCGGCAATTCAGCGGGCGAAATTGACTGCGGAAATAAACCCCGAACACGGTTCCAGTCTCCTCTTGACGGGCCTTTCCCGAGAGCCTCACGCCAAGTCCGCAAAGGTCGCAAAGGAAACAAGGTCTCTCCGGCTTTGCGCCCTTCGCGGACTTGGCGTGAGGCCCATTCTTCTGAACCGATTTTCAAAACTGCGATCCAGAACTTATTCACCAGCCGGTTTTCCCGTCCGTATTGCGCGGTGAACAACTTTTTAGACACGCAATTAGTGCCTGTGAACCTTGACTGAAACACGCCTCATGATTTCCCGCTCGGTGAACAACCCGGTGCATATGATTCAGTTCACGAGCGCAGAAAATCTGCTAGTCTCTTTTCAGTTCATTGAAAGAACAACGGGTTGGTCAAAACGAAAGTTGAAATCGATCTGTTCAGGATAATCCCGGGCGACCGGGGAAAGATTGGACCAGGCTGGTTGGTTCGGTCCCTCTTGGAGCGATGGGCGAAAGCCGCGCGGATGGAGGCAGGATTCACCGGTTCCTCGGACAGCGTTCGCGCGCCGTCCGAAACGCGAAAATGGAACCCAAGCGACAAGCCGCGATGAGAAGCCGCGGCCAGTCGAGTGAAGTAGTTTGCGGGCGGTTTCGGCCTGCAGGCGAATCGCAGTGGCCCAGAGGGCCGATGGTTGTTACTGCGCACCAGCACGGAACGGATGACTCTGGCGGTCTTCGGCAACGAAGGTCTGCTCAACGAAAGACGCCGAAAGGCGGGACAAAGGGAGCATGCGGTCCGGGAAGGACACGAGATCGAGGCAGGATTCGTGAAAACCTTCCGCCATGTCGGCGATGTCGAAAAAGGCACCGCTGGCCTGTGAGCGAAAAACAACCTGAGAGTGAAGAGGCGAGACCCGTGGCCCGGGGCGAACGCACGGTCAAAAGCCGTGGCTGACCCTGAGCTAAGCGGTCAAGACGCGAAGAAGATTACAGGCGTGTCTTGACCTGGTTCGCAGGCCGGTGGCGCAACCACCAGTCGAAGCGAGCTGAAAAGCCTCACTCAAAAATCGCGCGGCGGTAACGCCCGCGACGGCCCTGCTACGAGGCCGACAACTCCGCTTGCCGTGGAGAATGGCGTCGGGAAGCCGGCAGCCCTCGCGAGAGGAGCGCCCAATGTCGGCATGGGAAAGAGAGCGTGGCGCACTCCCAGCACCCACTTTCGGGCCCGTCGGTCGCAAGACTGGCGGGCCCGTTTGTTTTTGCTCCGGCAAGTTTTTGATGCCTCACGCCAAGGCGCAAAGGGCGCAAAGGTGAGAAAATTTTTCTTTGCGCCCTTTGCGGCCTTGGCGTGAGGCATTTCACCGTGGTGACTTTTCTGAGATGGGATAGATGAGGCGTCTTGGCCCGTTCAACCGGACCAAAAGCGGCGCTACAGCGACCGCACTCCCAACGCTCCGCACATGATGAGGCGTCTGGCGCTACGCGTCA
>JANNGC010000049.1:0-1978 GCA_031380445.1 Pedosphaera sp. | reverse complement strand
GTGGCCGGACTAAAGATGGCAAACAGATACGTTTCACCGGCGAGGCTGGACAGTTCGGTATGGCGCAGCGTCACTTCGGGCTTGAACGAGTCCAAAGCGCCGTCCTGCAAAAGGGTGTAAGCACGCGCTTGGACATTCTCCTGGACTTGGTTGGCCCGAAACAGGTGGTTAATTCGCGTGGGCGTGCCGACGCTGACCAGCTTTCCCGGGTTCAAGTGCAAAGCGGGTGACCATGTGGCCGAGGAATTAAAGCCACCGGCCACCACCACCCCATTGCGCAAACTCACTGTGGCGTTTTGCACCATCAAATTTTTCGCCAAGTAATCTACTGCGGCGTAATGATAGCCGCGATCCAACTCTCCGGTGTCGCGAATGGCCCGCCGATCCAGAGTGCGGTCGGTGGTCAGGGTGCCCGTGACTATTTCCGGCGCGTAGGTGGTCATGTTGGTGATCACGGCCCGGAGTTGAGCATCTATGCTGGCATTTCCGGAGTTCCGATACGTGTCATTCGCCAGATAGTATCCGCCGCCCTCAACGACCTGAAAAATGCCGGCGGCACTGCTTGGCTTGTCGGTCGCCACGTCGGTGTAATTGCCGATGTTGCCGGAAGGGTTTTGCACGGCGACCAGCAAACTGTTCTTCAGAGCGGCACTGCTGGCGTAGCCCAGGGTGGTGGGGTTAGCCGTGGTGTTATGGACGGTCAGATGCTCGCCAAGAAAGGTTCCGGTGCCGCTGAAAACAACCACGCAGTCTTTGAACAGGCCGTTAAAAACCTTCATGGTGGTGTTGCCAGTGTCGAGCGCATAGGCGGCATTGACGACCTGCACGTTGCGGAGGGTGATTTGGCTGGGCGTGCCGCTGCCTTCCACGGCCACGGGATACGCGAGGTGAGTGAACCGCACGTTGTTCAGTTCCCGCGTGCCGCCAATAAAATAGAAACCATAAGTGCCGGTTTGGGTTGGATTGCCGGAGCCGAAGAGATACTCGCCCACGCTGTTGTCATCAATGCAGGTAAAGACGGCAGGCAAATGGTTGGTGGTGTCGCAAATGAGGGAATCTTCCGCAAACATGACGATGCCCGCCGCCTCGTTGAACTTGACCACCGTACCGCCTTCAATGGTCGTGGTTCCCGTCAGAAGAATGTAAGTGCTGACTTGATACGTCGTGTCGCTGCGGAAAGTGAAGTCGTGCTCGCCGTATTCATTGAGCAGGTAGTAATCGAGAACGAACGCCGGGGCCGGAGTGGCGGAAGCCAGCAAGGACTTCTGGTCAGGTCCGGTCAGAGAGTTCGCATCGTAAGCCAATCGAGCTTCTCGAATCGCCTTATCCGCCGGGTAGGAAGTGCGGGCCAGAATGGGCAGTGAGCGAGTCCTGGTCGCCAGTCGCCCGGCGGGTGCAACTGGCGAAATTCCCGCCCGGAGTTGCAGTGAATTGGTGGTGTACGGGAGCTTGTTTAATGCTTCGCGCACCCTTCGATGTTCCACCGCTTCGATCAAAACCCTGCGACCTTCGAGGTTTAGGAAAGTTTTGCCAACCCGGCTGGGCAGCATGGAAGCATCAACGGCGTTAGTGGGCGTGGGTGTGATGAAGGCTTTGCCCACGGTCATCTTCATTCCATTAAAGCCCAGTTCAGTGTCCACGAAGTCCGGCTCAACCATGCTGGCACGCACGGCGGCGTCCCGTTCCTCGCGCAGCACGGTTTCGCGGCGCGCGGGGGCGACGCCTTCCAACTGTTCAGTGAGCATTTCGAGCCGAGCGAACGAAGACAGGCCGAAAGACTCCGGGTCAGGCGGACGCTCGTGCAGGATGAGGTCGCTTTCCAAACCGGCGTGCGTGTTGCGTAGGCGGATGGACGCCTTCAAATGCGTGAAGCAGTTGCTGAAAATGATTTCGTTCGAGGCCACAAGCCAGCCGATGGCATTGGTCACGGTATCGAGGAGAACGCCCCGGCCATCCATGGGATCAAAGTAGTCCACAG
>JANNGC010000039.1:0-5275 GCA_031380445.1 Pedosphaera sp. | reverse complement strand
CCGCCGACGGTGATCATCTCCTGCTCGAACAGCGCGACCGCCTCCGCCGAACGCGCCAGCAAGGTGTCGAGAAATTTGAGCGCCACCGGCCGCTTCATCCGCCGGTGCTCCGCGCGAAAGATCGTGCTGAAACCGCCGCGCGCGATTTCCCCTTCCAGCCGCAGCTCGGGAAAAAGTTCCGCGACGTGCGCGGCGGCATCGTCCTCGGGCGCGCTGGCCAGCCCGAGCACGCAGCGGGCGCAGCGCAGGCCGAGCGGCCCGCTGTTCAACGGGCCGCCGCATTGCGCGCAGCGGCGGGAGGGTTCCAATGGATCGACGGTCATGTGCGTGTCATCTCACAACTCCTTACGAGAACGCGGTGAGAAGGTAACGCAGTTCCTCCTGCACATCGCCGCGCGAGCCGACGGTCTGCGCGATTTCGGCCCGCAGCGCGTCGGCGAAACGCCGGCGCATCCGCGAGAGCGCCATCTTCACCGCCGCTTCGGTCGTGCCGAGACGTTGCGCGACCTCGGCCAGACCGTCGTCGCCGCCGCCGCCATTCACGCGCGGAAAAAGCTCCGCGAAGAGCGCGGACTGATTCGACGCCGCAAATTCCTCGCGCAACTGTTGACTCGCGCGATCCATCACCGTGTTCGCCCATGCGCGGTCGAAGGCGCGTTCCGGCGAAAGCTCCGGCGAGGCGTCCGCGTGCCAGCGTTCCTCCGCCAGCGCCGTGTCGAGCGGCAGAAATTCCAGACGCCCGCCGCGCTTCTCCGCGTGCGCCGCCTTGTAGGCATCCGCGTCCAGATGCTTCAACGCGGCCAGCAGCAGCGTGCGAAATTTTCCCCGCGCCGGGTCCGCGCTCTCCAGCAGCCGGCCATCCAGCAGCCGCGCAAAAAAGTCCTGCGCCAAATCCTGCGCGTCCTCCACCCCGCGCCCGCTGCGCCGGAGAAACGCATAAAGCGGATACCAATACGCCCGGCACAATTCCTCGACAGCCCCACGCCGCCGCACCGAGTCCTCCGCCCGCGCGCGCAGCACCAGGCTCCAGCGCGTGGGTTCAAACTTCGGCCCGACGGCATCGCCATGCTCGGGTGGTGACATGGGCGGGAGGCTACCCCTGGAGGCGTGGCTGAGAAAAGACCCAAGCTCAGATGGAACGATGCCGTCGGGAAATCGCCGGGGGCAGCAGGAGCGCGGCGTCACGCCGCTTCACCGTGCGTACGGCCAGCCAGCTTTGAACACCAAATAGCTGGCCACGTTGAAGCGGCATAAATGCCACGCTCCATCGCCGCCACACCTGGCTCGCACTTCACACTTCATTCGACTCCCTAGTTCCGGCTCAGACGACCTGCGGCCCACTTCCGAAGCGCCGAGCGGCGCACCGGTGGCCCGCCTCTTTGCCGCGCCGCGTCGGGCTTCCTGGCATTGAACGCGGGCGCCGCCTTGTGCATTCTTCGCCGATGAAGATTCACCAGCGCCTCTTGCTTCCGTGTCTGCTGTGTCTGCCGTGGTTCGCATCGGCGGCGGACAAGCCCGTGCCGCCGAACATCCTCTTCATCATCGCCGACCAGTGGCGCGCGCAGGCGTTCGGCTACGCGGGCGATCCGAACGTGCGGACGCCGCACCTCGACCGCTTCGAGCAACAGTCCGTGCATTTCACGCAGGCGGTCGCCGGGATGCCGGTGTGTTCGCCCACGCGCGCCTCGCTGCTCACCGGCCAGCGTCCGCAAACGCATGGCGTGTTCATCAACGACGTGCCGTTAAGTACCAACGCCGTGACGCTGCCGAAAGTGCTTCAGGCCGCCGGCTACGACACCGGCTGCATCGGCAAGTGGCACATTGACGGGCACGGCAGCCGCTCGGCCTTCATCCCGCGCGAACGGCGGCAGGGATTTGAGTACTGGAAAGTTCTCGAATGCACCCACGCCTACAACAACTCGCCCTACTACGCGGACGGCCCGGAGAAATTAAAATGGGACGGCTACGACGCCTTTGCGCAGACCCGCGACGCGCAGGCGTATTTGCGCGCGCGCACCAATGCCACGAAACCGTTTCTGCTCTGGCTCGCGTGGGGGCCGCCGCACAATCCCTACGAGACCGCGCCCGCGAAGTATCGCGCGATGTATGCGCCGGAGAAAATTCAGCTTCATCCGAACGTGCCCGAGTCCGCGCGCGCGAAGGCCCGCCAGGAACTGGCCGGCTATTACGCGCACTGCACCGCGCTGGACGACGCCTTCGCCGATCTGCTGCGCACGCTGGACGAAACCGGCCAGGCCACGAACACCATCGTCGTATTCACTTCCGATCACGGCGACATGCTTTGGTCGCACGACCAGCAGCGCAAGCAGCGTCCGTGGGAGGAATCCGCGCGCGTGCCGTTGCTGATGCGCGTGCCAAAATCTTTGGGCATCAAGCCGCAACGCCTCGCCGCGACCATCAACACGGAAGACGTGATGCCGACGTTGTTGAGTCTCACGGGCGTGGCGGTTCCGAAATCCGTCGAGGGCCTCGACTTCAGCGGCGCGCTGCGCGGCGGCGCGGATCCGTCAGGCGGGGCCACGGTGCTGCGCTGCATCTCGCCCTTCGGCGAATTCACCCGCGCCCGGGGCGGTCGCGAATACCGCGCGCTCCGCACCGCGCAGCACACCTACGTGCGCGCGCTCGACGGCCCGTGGCTGCTCTACGACAACGAGATCGATCCGTATCAGACCAACAATCTCGCCGGCCAGTCCGCCGCCGCTCCGCTCCAGAAAAAACTCGACGCGCGGTTACAGGAAAAGCTCGCCGCCCAGCACGACAACTTCCGTCCCGGCCCCGAATACATCCGCCAGTGGCGCTACACGGTGGACACCAACGAGACGGCGACTTACCGGCCGTGATCGTGAGCGCAAAGTTGTCTCGTCTCCGGCAGGCCGGAGGTTCAACATCACAGCATGAAATTCACCGCCACCCTCTTTGCGCTCCTGGCCTTCGTCCTGGCCTTCGGTGGCGGCGAATGTTTGGCCGCCGATCCATCGAGGCCCAACGTCGTCTGGATTCTCGTGGATGACATGTCGGCGAATTTCTCGTGCTACGGCGAGACGACGATTCGCACGCCGAACGTGGACGCGCTCGCGGCGGCGGGCACGCGCTTCGCCCGCGCGTTCGTCACCGCGCCGATTTGCTCCATCAGCCGCTCCGCGCTGCTCACGGGCTGTTACCAGACAAGCATCGGTGGCCAGAACCATCGCAGCGGCTCGGCGAAGTTTCCCATCACGCTGCCCGCCGGGATGAAGACGGTGCCGCAACTCCTGCGCGCAGCGGGCTATCACACGGGCAATCTTTCGTTCGAAGAATTCCTGCGCACGAACGGGCCGGTGAAGGTGGCCAAGACGGACTACAACTTCGTCTGGGATCGCGCCGCTACGTACGACACGAACCACTGGGCGACGCGCCGGGATGGCCAGCCGTTCTTCGCACAGGTGCAGTTGAACGGCGGCAAGCATCGCGGACAAAAGCCCGGCCCGGCCTGGCCGAAGAAAGCGGAGGCCGTCCTCGGCAGTCTCACGCCCACGAACGCCGTACAGCTCCCGCCCTATTTGCCCGAGGACGAAACCATTCGCGCCGACTGGGCGCAGTATCTCGACACGGTGCGCTACACGGACTGGGAGGTCGGCCGCATCGTGCAGCGACTCAAGGACGCGGGCGAACTTCAGCGCACCGTCATCATTTTCTGGACCGACCACGGCATCAGTCATGTGCGCGCGAAACAGTTTCTCTATGACGCCGGGATTCACGTTCCTCTCGTGGTGCGCGGGCCGGGTGTGGCGGCGGGAAAAGTTCGGGACGACCTCGTCGAGCACATCGACATCGCCGCCGCCACGCTGGCGCTGGCCGGCCTGCCACGCCCGGCCTCGATGCAGGCGCGCGATTTTTTCGCGAAAGAGTATGTGCCGAAGGAATTCGTCTTCGCCGCGCGCGACCGCGCGGATGAAACCGTGGACCGCATCCGCTCCGTGCGCAGCGCGCAGTTCAAATACCTCCGCAACTTTTATCCCTCGCGCCCCTACTTGCAGCCGAACCGCTACAAGGATGAAAAAGCCATCGTGCAAGCCATGCGCCGCCTGCACGCGGAAAAAAAGCTGACGCCCGAGCAGGCGCTCATCATGGCCGACACGCGTCCGCGCGAGGAGCTTTACGACCTGAAGGCCGACCCGCACGAACTTCGGAACCTCGCCGCCGATCCCGCGCACGCCGTCGCACTCGCGAAACACCGCGCCGCGCTCGACGACTGGATCGCACGCACCGACGACCAGGGCCGCGTGCCCGAATCCGAGGACGTTTATCTGAACTACATTTCCGACGAACGTCCCGAAGGCGGGCGTGGGAACCGCAACGCCGTCTTCGAGCAGAACGTCGAACTCATGCGGCGCTGGTCGAAGGAAAAGCCCATGCAGCCCTGACCCTTCACGCCATGAAACTCTGCGCCCTCCTTCTTCCGTGCCTCCTGTTGTGGGTCAGCCCAGCCGGTGCCGCCGAGCGTCCGCCGAATGTCATTCTCATTGTGGCTGATGACATGGGGTATGCGGACCTGAGCTGCCAGGGCGCGCGAGGTTTCAAGACGCCGCACCTCGACCGCATGGCGGCGGAAGGGACGCGCTTCACCAACTTCTATGTCGCGCAGGCGGTCTGCACGGCGTCGCGCGCGGCGTTGCTCACGGGCTGTTATCCAAACCGCGTCGGCTTGCAGGGCGCGCTGAACCACACGAGCCGCGACGGCCTGCATCCGGACGAATGGCTGCTGCCGGAGATGTTCAAGGAGCGCGGCTACGCGACGGCAGGCTTCGGCAAATGGCACCTCGGCACACGCCCGAAGTTTCATCCCCTGCGCAACGGCTTCGATGAGTGGCTCGGCATTCCGTACTCGAACGACAACTCAAAGTTTCATCCCTCGCTCGCGGGCGAGATGCCGCCGCTGCCGCTGCACGATGGCGAGAAAGTGGTGGAAACCGATCCCGACCAGAGCCGCTTCACGCAGCGGTTCACGGCGCGCGCCGTGGACTTCATCGAGCGGAATGCGGCGCGGCCGTTCTTCGTGTATCTGCCGCACGTTATGCCGCACGTCCCGATTTTTGCCTCGGAGAAGTTCAAGGGTCGCTCCGCCGCCGGACTTTACGGCGACGTGATGGAGGAACTCGATTCGTCGGTGGGCGAAATTCTCGCCACCCTGCAACGCCTCAAGCTCGACGAGCAGACGCTGGTCATTTTCATGTCGGACAACGGGCCGTTCCTCTCCTACGGATCGCATGCCGGT
>JANNGC010000035.1:0-1723 GCA_031380445.1 Pedosphaera sp. | reverse complement strand
CCTTCTGGCCGGCGACGACGGCGGTACCGGTGACTTTCACCTCGCCGGTGAAATTGGCGGGCGCAAAGGTCCGGGCCATATCTTCATTTGTCGAGACGGCGAAGTTGCTGACGACCGGTGGGTGATGCACGGCGGTGGTCGCAACAGCGGTGTTGTCGAGGAGGTTCGCGTCGGCCTGGTTCGCGGACGCGGTGGCGGAATTGGTAATCGTGTTGCCGGCGGCGGGCCCGGGCGTGCCGACGATGGTGACGCTCGCGCTGGCCCCGCTGGAGAGCGTGCCGAGGTTGGCGGTGACGGTTCCGGCGGCGTGGCCTGCGGTGCCTTGCGTTGCACTCGCCGAGACGAAGGCGACGCCCGGTGGAAGCGCATCGGTGAGCACGACGTTGGTTGCGTTGCTGGAGCCGTTGTTGGTGACGCCGATGGTCCAGGTGAGGTTCTGCCCGGCCACAACTGGATCGGGCGCATCAGCCATGGTGACGCTGAGATCGGTGGCACCTTCGCAGCAGGAGATGCTCGTGATAGCGATTGAGTCCACATACCAGCCGGTCGCGGCTACGATATTGTCCGTGCCGCAGCGCCAGCGGAATTGCACATTCTGCCCAGCCGCAGCCGGAGGCAGACTCACGCGACTCAGGATAAAACCGCCGGAACTTCCCGTCCACGCGCCACGACCTGCCAGTGGGTTTTGGTAACCCGTGTCAACCACTCCATTGTAACCGCCTTCGACGAAGGTGCCGCCCGCTGTCACGATGTCGGTAAAGGCTCCCGCGCCGATCTTGATCTCGAGGACGCCGCCATCATAGGTGTTCTCGAGTTCGTAGCGGTTGCGGAAGATTAATTGCGGCGCGGTGGCGGGAGCAGCGATGACTGGTGAGAGGAGGCTGGTCTCTCCGACCGCGCCGGGGTTGGGGCAGAAAGCGGCATTGGGTGCGGTGTCCGCGGAAGCTGCGGAGGTCTGCCACGGCGACTGCGCCCCGCTGCTCGTCGTCGTCCAGCCAGACGGCAGGGCTGGCACGGTCATGGCGTCGAAATTTTCCCCGAGCACCGTGGCATTCACACCAAGCTGGAAGGTGAAGGGGATCGTGCCAAGATTGGTCGCACCGTCCTGGAGTTGAAGCGTCGCGGTGAGGATGCTGCCGCAGGCGCCTTCGGCGATGAAGGTAAATGGCCGCGCAACGGTCGCGCCGGTGCCCATCGCGCCATAGGTCTGCGCCGCACTCGGGACGGTGACGCCGCCCGTTGCCTGCAACGTGGCCACGATATTGGTCGCCGCCGCACCGTCATTGCGGAGTGAAAAACTCACTGTCACCGTCTCGTGCGGGTCCGGGGCACCATTGGCGGGCGGGCAGCTTTCCGACGTGATCGCGGAGCCAGCCGCACTGATCGACGGAGTGGCCGAGACGACGATGGTGTAAAAGCCGCGCCCGTGCGTGGCGGCAGTGAGCTTGTTGCCCACCCAAAACAATTCATCCACCGACACATTGGCCGGGCCTTCATTGGTCGGCGACCAGGTGGTGCCGCCGTCGGCGCTGGCGAAGACGCCGACTTCGGTGCCGGCGTAGAGGAAGTTGCTGTTGAAAGGCGCCACCTGGAGCGAACGGATGGGAGCACTGGGCAGCGCGCCGGAGACGTCCGTCCACGTCACGCCGTTATTGGTCGTGCGATAAACATTGTCCGCGCTGAAGCCGCCGAAACAGACATAGACGCGGGATGTGGAGAGCGG
>JANNGC010000034.1:0-6570 GCA_031380445.1 Pedosphaera sp. | reverse complement strand
CCCCGCGCGATTTCCGCGCCGGCGTGTTCAAATACCGCTCCACGCCCTCCGGCTCGTTGCCGACGAACGACGACCTGGCGCGCACGGTGCGCGAGGGCATCGCCGACACGGCCATGCCCGCGTTCACGGCGCTGCCGGAGCGCGACCTGCAGGCGGTGATTGGCTATGTGAAAACCTTCTCGCCCCGCTGGCGGAAGCCAGAGCACTACGCCGCACCCGTCACGATTCCCAAACGGCCCGACTGGTTTGATGGCTCCAAGGAATTCACGCGCCACGTCGTGAAAGGACGCGCGCTCTACGGGACCGCCTGCGCCCCCTGCCACGGAGCGCATGGCGATGGGAACGGAGCCGTGACCAATCTCGTGGACTCCTGGGGGAACGCGACGCCCGCGCGAGACTTGCGACTCCCGCACCTCCGAAGCGGTCGCCGGCTGGAAGATATTTACAAAGTGCTCAGCAACGGCATCGACGGCACGCCGATGGCAAGTTTCGCCGAAGGCACGACCGAGGAACAACGGTGGGAACTGGTCGCGTTCATCGAACAACTCCGGCGCGATGCCCGGAAGACCGGGCAAGAATGAACTCCGACGGGGCGCGCCTCACGGGCGGGACGTGGCCTCGGCCAGTTTCTTCCGCGTGGCTTGCAGGCGTTCGATCATCACGGCGGACATGCGCTTGATCATCTCGTAGCCGAAATCACGATCACGTTCGCAACTGTCGCGCAACCAGGTGCCGTAGAAGAAGATCGCTTTCGTCGGCGTAACCGCACGCGCATCGAAGCGCCAGTAGTACGGCGGGAACAGCCAGGACCAGCCCAGCACGTCGTCGCGACCAATGGTTTGCAGGACCACCGGCGGGCTGTCCGGCTGGGCGCTTTCGAGCGCCACCTCGCCGTCGAGGATGAGGTAAAAGCGGTTCGCCGGATCACCTTCGCGAAAGATGACTTCGCCGGCGGGAAATTCCTTGAACATGGCGACCTCGGCCAGCAGCGCCAAGTAGCGTGGTTCGAGTTCGCGGAACAGCCGGTGCCCGGAGATCGTAGCCGACAGCGTCTCATTCGTTGGGTTCGTATTCATAATCAGCCTTTCAAAAAATTTCCGTCTTCAATCCGGTCCGGCTCCGCACCGTCTGTCCGATCCGGGAGAGAGTACGCAGCGGCAGATGTCCGCAGGCTGGATTCACAGTTGGCCGGGTGGCCGAGTAAATCTGCACCAGCGAAATCTGCGCGCCTGCTTTCGTCAGTTCCTGCAAACGCTGGACGTATTGCTCAATCTCTCCCTCGCCCGGTGCCTGACCGTTCAGCGCCGGGAACAGGCTTTGAATTACCACGGGGCGCGGCCGGGCGACGAGCAGGATGTTCGACAGGATTTTTTTGATGGGCACGTCGGCGTGGTTCACCACGTTCATCTGCGCCTGCGTCCCGGCATCCAGTTTGACCCAGACTTCATCGTCACGAGTGAACAGGCGCAGCCCGTCCTGCACCTCTGCGGCATCCAGGTTCGAGGCGTTCGTGATGAGGACGATTTTGAAAAACGGCCCGCCGGAGGTGGCGCGGACATGCACGACCGTTTCCACGGCTTCGCGAAATTGCGGGCACAGCGTCGGCTCGCCATCGCCGCTGATCGCCACATGACGCAGGCGCAACAACGCGGGCGCGACCCGCGAGAACGGAGCCTGCTCGCGCAACGCGCCGCTGGTGACGCGCGCAATCGTGGATTCCAGTTCCCGGGCCAGAAGATCGAGATCGAGCGAGCTGCGACCCGACGAAACCCGCCGGTCCACTTCACAGTACGCGCAATCAAAATTGCAGTGCTGGTCCGGGTTGAGGTTCACCCCGATGGACAGCCCGCGGGCCCGCGAGGAGATGGTGAGATAGACCAAGCGGTTGCCGAGATAGTCGCGCGGATATCTGAACTCCGCGCCCGGCGCATCCGCAGGGTGCTTCAGCGAGGAGACGAGTTCAGCATTCATGGTCATGTCCCGTCGCCAACAAGCGGACGGCACCGGTTTTCGCGTGCTTCAATTGATTCTTCACTGCATGGAACGGTGACCGAGGCACGGCAAGGCCACTCCCCCCGCATTGCGAATAGATGCACAAATTTTGGTAGTGGGTCCGTTTGAATTTGGAACTCAAGAACTCAGGAAGAGACGAAGATGAAACCACGCTGTTCGTGAGTTCCTGAGTTCCAAATTCATTCTCTTTCCGAGCGAGGGCTGAAACGGACCCACTACCCAAATTTTGTAGTCCGAGGCGAAGGGAGGGGCTGGCGATGCGTGGCGCGCGGCGTCCGTGATCGCGGAACACGCCAGCCGTTCCGATGGCCCCGGGCATCCAGCTTCCCAAGCAGGGCAAGGCCGTCTTCATTGGGGGTTGTTCCATTCCACTCGGGAGTGCCCCCACCGCAAAGTCACTGACACATTTCGGCCACCCACACCCGTTCGTTTGCCGAATCGTTTCTTTCACGCCCTTTGTCCGTCACGGCTTGGCTCTAGGGTTTTGCACGAACAGCACAACCACCACTATGCAAAAACAAAAAAGATTCACATGGGCCGCTCTGGGGGCTGCCCTTCTCACCGCAGGCATGATCATGCCAAGTGCGCATGCGCAATCGGCGGACGCCTTGCTCGACAAGCTCGTGGACAAGGGCGTCCTCAGCGTGAAAGAGGCCCAGGAACTCCGCGAGCAGTCGGACGACGGTTTCGACAAAGCGTACAAGGCCAAGACCGGAATGCCGGACTGGGTCAGCCAATTGAAAATCTCCGGCGACGTGCGCGGGCGCTGGGATTTCCTCAAAACGGAGAATGACACTGCTAACACTGCTCTCACGAGAAATGCTTCCACGAGACAGCAAAACGAAGACCGCAGCCGCTTCCGCTATCGCCTGCGGGTCGGCGCGACGGCCACGTTGCTCGAACGCTTGGAAGCGGGCTTCCGCCTGACTTCGAGCGAGCCGAATTCCGACGGCACGGGCGGCGATCCCATTTCTGGCAACACCACGCTGCAGAACAACGGCTCGAAAAAGTTCATCTACATTGACACCGCGTATGGCAAGTGGACGCCGATCAGCCACGGCCCCTGGCTCCTGAGCACGACGGTCGGCAAGATGGACAATCCGTTTGTGGTCTCGGACATGGTGTTCGATGGCGACTACACGCCGGAAGGCCTCGCCTTGCAGGTGGGCTACACGTTCAACGACCAGCACGCGCTGAAGCTGAACGCGGGCTACTTCCTGCTCGATGAAATCAACCAGGGCGCGCAGGCCAGTGATGATCCGTCGATGCTCGGCGCGCAGTTGCGCTTCGACTCGAAGTGGACGCCGAAGTTGAGCACCTCGCTGGGCGTCGCGTTCATGACGTTGACGGACTTCCAGAACCTCGGCTCGGCGGCGGTGCCCAATATCCAGGGCGGCAACTCCCGATATATTTCCAACGTGACCAACGCCGGCGTCGTGATTCACGGAAGCAACGAGCTGGTGAACAGCTACCACCCCGTCATCGTGGACGCCTCCGTGACCTACATGCTCGACAAGTTCCCGCTCTACACGGGCACCTTCCCGATCAAGATCGGCGGCGAATACATGCACAACTCGGGCGCGAAAGAAAACAGCGACGGTTACTGGGGCGGTATCTTCCTCGGCAAGTCCGGCAAGAAAGGCGCTTGGGAACTTTCCTACCGCTACAAGGTTCTGGAAGAGGACGCGTGGTATGAGGAGTTCGTGGACTCGGACTTCGGGGCTTATCGCCAGGTGGCGTTCCCGGCGGACGGCGGCGCGCGCGGCTATCGCGCCGGCACCGGCGTGCAAGGCCACATCACCAAGTTTGTGTATTCGGTCTCGGACGGTTTCACAGTGGGCGCGACGTGGTTCTACACCGAGTCCATCAACCCCGGAATCGTTTCCGGCAAGGAGACCGAGAGCGGCCAGCACCGCTTGCTTGTGGACGCCATTTGGAAATTCTAAACCAGCGGTTTTTCAAACAAGACAACGAACACTATGAAGAAATTAACACTCGCCATCGCCGCCGCTCTGCTTGCGACGATGCTCCCGGCGCAAGCCGGCAAAATCACCGTCAAAGGTTCCGACACCATGGTCGTGCTTGCCCAGAAATGGGCCGAGGCGTACATGGGCAAGAACGCCGAGACGAAAATCCAAGTCACCGGCGGCGGCTCCGGTACCGGCGTGGCCGCGTTGCAAAACAAGACCACGGACATCTGCAATTCCTCCCGCAAGATCAAGGCGGCGGAAATTGCCAACTGCGTCGCGGCCTTCGGCAAGCGTCCCACGGAATACAAGGCCGCGCTCGACGGTCTTTCCATCTTCGTGAGCGACAGCAACCCCATCAAAGAAATTTCGATGGAGCAGCTCGAACTCGTGTTCACTGGAAAGATTCGCAACTGGAAGGAACTCGGCGGCGCAGATGCCCCCATCACGGTCTATAGCCGCGAGAACAGCTCCGGCACCTACGAGTTCTTCAAGGAACACGTCCTCAAGGGCAAGGACTTCGCCTCCAGCGCGCAGACCATGCCCGGCACGGCGGCGCTGCTTCAAGCGGTGGCCAAGGACAAAAGCGCCATCGGCTACGGCGGCGTGGCCTACGGCCAGGGCGCGAAGCATTTGCCCGTCAAGAAGGACGCCAAAAGCCCGGCCATCGAGCCAACGGAAGAGAACGTCGTGAAGGGCATCTATCCCATCTGGCGCTACCTCTACATCTACATCAATCCGGCCATCGACAAGGGCGAAGTCGCCGCTTACCTGAACTGGATTCGCAGCGAGGACGGCCAGAAGGTCGTGAAGGACATCGGCTACTTCCCGCTGCCGAAACACCTGCGCGAGTAATGACGACATGAAGATTTGATCGTCGGTTCCTCCGCGATCAATCCGGGGCGGGCGAGTTCCACGGTGCATGGTTCTTGCCCGCCCTACTTCAGAAAGCCTCTGGCACCACAATTTTTGAAACACGCCCTGGGATGAAACAGAACACGACCAAGAATTCTCGGATGATGAATCTCCCGCAGATTCAGAAAGGCCACGGATTTGTAAAGTCAGTGATTCCCCTCTTCATCTGCGGCTTTCCTGAATCTGCGGGAAAACAAAGGGTGGCATTGGTTGAAGCAGTCTCCGCAACGCCCATCCGGCACCACTCAGTTTCAGCTTTCTGATTTCTACTTTCTGCTTTTCATGGATTCACGCCCCGACAATTCAACCGAGCCAAAGGCGACCGGCCTCAAAGCCCAGTGGGCCGTGCTTTGCACCAGCCACAAATCGCGTCCGCTCGAATGGGTCGTCGAGAAAGGCATCTTTCTCACCTCACTCTCGGCCATCGTGATGATCTTCCTGATCTTCGCCTTCGTCGCGAGCAAGGCCTGGCCCATCGTCGTGGGCGGCGCGAGCAGCAGCAAAGTTTTCACCTCCATTCCCGTCGCCGACATGGCGAAGCATTCGCCCGAGGTCTTGCAAAAATATCTCGGCGTAACCTCCGATCAGTGGGCCGGCTTCGACGACGAAACGAAGCGCACGCTCATGGAGGTGAAACTCGAAGAGGCAAAGGAACGCCCCGACGACAAAGACGCCGAACTCAACACCACCGAGTGGCGCTACCTCCTCAAGCCGCAGCAATGGACCGGCTACGAGAAGCCCGAATACATCTGGCAGCCCGTCTCGAACATTCACAAATACAACCTCGTGCCGCTCATCATCGGTTCGCTCAAAGCGACAATCGTCGCGCTGCTGTTCAGCTTCCCGCTCGCGCTCGGCGCAGCCATTTACGTTTCGCAACTCGCCTCGCCGCGCACGAAGGAATGGCTGAAGCCGGCGATTGAAATGCTCGCGGGCATTCCCAGCGTCGTGCTCGGCTTCTTCGCGCTCATCGTCATGGCGACCTTTCTGCAAAACGTCTTTGGTTATGAATCGCGCCTGAACGCTTTCGTCGCCGGGATCGCGCTGGGCCTGGCGATCATTCCCGTGGTTTTCTCCATCGCCGAGGACGCACTCACCAGCGTGCCGCGCAGCTACACTCAAGCCGCGCTCGCGCTCGGGTCCTCGAAATGGCAGGCCGCGTGGAAGATTGTTTTGCCCGCCGCGATTCCCGGTGTCTTCGCCGCCGTCATGCTCGGATTTGGACGCGCCATCGGCGAAACCATGATCGTCCTCATGGCCAGCGGCAACGCCAGCATCGTCTCCGGCGACATCTTCGATTCCACGCGCACCATGACCGCGACCATCGCGGCGGAACTGGCCGTGACCGTGTTGGACTGGCACCTCTTCCGTATGCTGTTCATGATCGGCGCGCTGCTTTTCATCGTCGCGTTCGCCGCCAACTTCGTCGCCGACCTGGTGATTCACCGGCTCAAACGCAAACTGGAGGGGAAGGCGTGAAAGTAGTCCAAGGTTCAAAGTCCAAAGTCCAAGGTCAGGGTCACGCCGGTCGCGTTTTGGACTGCGTTGGCAAGCGAAGCGCGACCGGCGTGACCCTGACCTTGGACTTTGGACTTTGAACCTTGGACTACTTTCACGCCTTGCCCTCCAGTTTGCGTTTCAGCCGATGAATCACGAGGTCGGCGACGAAGTTGGC
>JANNGC010000991.1:0-4618 GCA_031380445.1 Pedosphaera sp. | reverse complement strand
ATTTGGAGGGGACGTGAGAGCGGTCGAGCGCGCGGTGGAGCGAGACTCCGTCGAGCACCATTTCGAGCGTAGCGAGGCGAACGAAGTGAGCATCCTCTCTGAGCGCCGAGATGCTCGCTCCGCTCGCGCCTCCTGCGTCGGCAGTTACGGCTCGACGGAGTCTCGCCCCACCGCGCCAGATGAGCCGTTCAGTTCAGCGAATCACCCTTGCCGGCGAGCAGACCTCTCCCGAATCTCCTCGCACATGAACGAACTCAGCGCGTTTCAGGACTCGGCCAACGGCCACGCCGCGCTCACGGTCTCAATGGTTCATGGACTCAGCACCGCCACCACGGCCTGGGCGCGCACGCCCATGAAACTCCTCACCCCTCGCTCGCGCGGCGACAGCGTGTGGGCCTATACCAGCAGCTTCGGCGGCGGGATGGTCGCGGGCGACCGCACGCGATTGGATGTGACGGTGGATGCCGGTGCGCGCTGCTTCCTCGGCACGCAGGCTTCGACGAAAATTTATCGCAATCCCGCGCAGCTTCCTTGTTCGCACCACACGACGGCGTGGGTGAATGACGGCGCGCTGCTCATCCTCGCACCTGATCCGGTGCAATGCTTCGCCGGGTCTTGCTACGAACAGCGGCAGCATTTCACGCTCGAAGGCGATGCGAATCTGGTGCTCGTGGACTGGATGTCCGCCGGTCGCACGGCTCGCGGTGAGCGATGGAACTTTCAGCGCTACTCCAGCCGCAACGAGATCGAGCGCAACGGAAAGAAGTTGCTCATTGATGCCCTGTTGCTGGACGCCGATGACGGCACGCTGGACGCAAAGTTCCGCGGCGGACGATTCAACTGCCTCGCGACGTTGGCTCTCCTCGGGCCGCAACTCACCGGGCACGCGCGCGCCTTGCTTGACTGGTGCGCCGCGCAGCCGATTGAGCCGCAAGCCGGTCTGGTTTTTGCCGCGAGTCCGCTGCACGAAGGCACGCTGCTGCGCTGCGCTGGCACGAGCGTTGAAGAAGTGGGCCGCGCGATTCATCAGCGTCTCGGCTTCGTGAGTACCCTGCTCAAGGACGATCCTTTTTCCCGAAAGTGGTAACGCCATGCATCTCTCTCCACGCGAAATTGACAAACTGACTCTTCACGCCGCTGGCTTTCTCGCGCAGAAACGTCTCGCGCGCGGTGTGCGGTTAAATCATCCCGAAGCCGTCGCGCTCATCGCCACCGTGCTGCTCGAATTTATCCGCGACGGCCGCAGCGTCGCCGAACTGATGGATGTCGGGCGCAAGCTGCTGGGCCGCAACCAGGTGATGCCCGGCGTCCCGGAGATGATTTACGACGTACAGGTCGAAGGCACTTTTCCCGACGGCTCGAAGCTCGTGACCGTGCATCATCCCATCGCCAGCGAGAACGGTGATTTGGCGCTGGCGCTGCATGGAAGTTTTCTTCCGCTGCCGTTGTCCGCCACCTTCAAGCCGCAGCCGACTGAACTGGAACCGGGCGCGTACGAAATACAGCCGGGCGATGTGGAACTGAACGCCGGTCGCGACACGGCGACGCTCGCCGTGACGAATCTCGGCGACCGCCCGATTCAAGTCGGCAGTCACTACCATTTCATCGAGACGAACCCGCAGTTGCGCTTCGACCGCGGTCTCGCTTACGGCAAGCGCCTCGACATTCCGGCTGGCACGGCCGTGCGTTTCGAGCCGGGTGAAACCAAGACCGTGAAGCTCGTGGAAATTGCGGGCGACAAAGTCATTCGCGGTGGCAACAATCTCGCGAGCGGCAAAGTGTCGGAGGATGGCAAGACCGCCGCGCTGATAAAAATCACAGAGCAACAATTTGCGAACGAGCCGCAGCCCTGAAACTTGAATGCTGACGCCCGATAACAATCACGAATTGGAGACTCACCGGAGCCGCACTTCGGCCCGTTGCATCAGGAGCGCGGCGTTCACGCCGCTTCACCGTTCGCACGGCCATTCCGCTCCGAACACCAAACAGTTCTCCACGGTGAAGCGGCATAAATGCCGCGCTCCTTCGCTTCGTTCGCCGCGTGCCATTCGTCATTCGCCATTCGTCATTTTCCTTGCATGAGTCATCGCATGAATCGCCGGCACTATGCCGACATGTTTGGCCCGACGACCGGCGACCGGGTGCGCCTCGGCGACACCTCGCTCGTGCTCGAAGTCGAGCGCGACCACACGCACTACGGCGACGAGTGCAAATTTGGCGGCGGCAAAGTGATTCGCGAAGGCATGGGACAGGCGGCTGGCATCGGCGCGGACGGCGCGCTGGACTGCGTGATCACGAACGCGCTCATTGTTGACCACACCGGCATTTACAAAGCCGACATCGGCATCAAGCATGGACTCATCGCGGGCCTCGGCAAGGCGGGTAATCCCGACGTGATGGCGGGCGTGACCAAGGGAATGATCATCGGCGTGACCACGGAAGTGATCGCGGGCGAAGGGTTGATCATCACGGCGGGCGGACTCGACACGCACATTCATTTCATCTGTCCACAGCAGGCGCACGAGGCGATTGCCGCCGGACTGACGACGATGATCGGTGGCGGCACTGGCCCGGCGGTCGGCACATGCGCCACGACTTGCACGCCCGCGCCGTTTTATTTCCGCGCGATGTTGCAGGCCGTGGATGCGCTGCCGCTGAATTTTGGTTTCACGGGCAAGGGGAACACGGCGATGCCCGCTGGTTTGTCCGATCAAATTCTCGCGGGTGCGATTGGGCTGAAGTTGCACGAAGATTGGGGCACGACACCGGCGGCAATTGATTGCTGCCTCGGCGTCGCGGATGAGCACGATGTTCAAGTCACGATCCACACGGATACGTTGAACGAGTCGGCGTTCGTGGAGGGAACCATCGCGGCGTTCAAGGGGCGGACGATTCACACGTATCACAGTGAAGGGGCAGGGGGCGGGCACGCGCCGGACATCATTCGCATTTGCGGCGAGCCGAATGTGCTGCCGAGTTCCACTAATCCGACGCGGCCTTACACCATCAACACGATTGATGAGCATCTCGACATGCTGATGGTGTGCCATCACCTCGATCCGAATCTGCCGGAGGATGTGGCCTTCGCGGAGAGCCGCATCCGGGGCGAGACGATTGCCGCCGAGGATATTCTGCACGACCTCGGTGCGATCAGCATGATGAGCAGTGATTCGCAGGCGATGGGCCGCATCGGCGAAGTCATCACGCGCACCTGGCAGACCGCCGACAAGATGAAGCAGCAGCGCGGCCGTCTGCCCGGCGACACGAGCAGTCACGACAATTTGCGCATCAAGCGCTACATCTCGAAATACACGATCAACCCCGCCATCGCGCATGGCGTCAGCCATCTCGTCGGCTCCGTGGAAGTCGGCAAACTCGCCGACCTCGTGCTGTGGAAGCCGGCGATGTTCGGCGCGAAGCCGGAGATGGTCATCAAGGGCGGCGTCATCGCGTGGGCGCAGATGGGCGATCCGAACGCCAGCATTCCCACGCCGCAGCCGGTGTACATGCGACCGATGTTCGGAGCGTTTGGCCGCGCGGTCGGGAGCACGTCCATCGCGTTCGTGAGCCAGCTTTGCGAGTCGAAGGGCGTGGCGAAAGGCTATGGCCTGACCAAGCGTATCGAGGCGGTGAAGGGCTGCCGCGCCGTCACCAAACGCGATCTGAAGTGGAACGATGCGTTGCCAAAAATCACCGTTGACCCGGAGACGTACGAAGTGCGAGCGGACGGAGAACTTTTGAAGTGCGAGCCGGCGAAGGTGCTGCCACTCGCGCAGCGTTACTTTCTTTTCTGATGAACCGCAGAGGCGCAGAGACGCAGAGAGAACCGGAAGAACCAATTCTTTCCTCTGCGCCTCTGCGCCTCTGCGGTGAAAATAGCTGGCTCGTCTGGCAGTTGGCTGACTCCGCGTTTCCCACCGGCGGCTTCGCTCATTCCGGCGGATTGGAAGCAGCGCGGCAGCACGGTGAACTGCGTGGTGGTGAGAGTTTGGCGGAGTATCTGCGGGTTTCGTTGGGCCAGCTCGCGCACGCGGCCATGCCTTTCGCGCACGCGGCTTTCCTCGGCAAGATCGAGTTCAGTGAAATTGATCTGTGGTGCGATGCCTTCCTGTCCAACCACGTCGCGAACCGCGCGAGCCGTTTGCAAGGGCAGGCGTTCGCGGCGTCGGCGGAGAGAATTTTTCGCGGACGCGAGTTGAACGAGTTTCGTGAGGCGTTGCTGACGGAAAATTTACCCGGTCACTTCGCTCCAGTCTTTGGCGCGGTCGCGCGGTTCCTCGCGCTGGACTCCTCTTCCACGGCCCGCCTGTTTGTCTTCACGCAACTGCGCGGCAGCATCAGCGCGGCGGTCCGGTTGAATATCGTCGGGCCGGGCGAAGGGCAGGGGATTCAGCACCGTCTGACCGACCTGGCTGAACACGCCGCGCGACGCTTCGGCGAAGTCGCGCTTGAAGACGCCGCGCAGACCGCGCCGCTGCTCGACCTTTGGCAAGGCACGCAAGACCGCCTCTACTCGCGTCTATTCCAGAGTTGAACATTTCTCAAAACGCGCTGGCATCGGGAAAATGGGGTTGAAGCCAACGCCGTGTGAAATTAGCTTCTCACCATGACGACAAAG
>JANNGC010000981.1:0-13799 GCA_031380445.1 Pedosphaera sp. | reverse complement strand
GATCGTCGCGGAAATCCAGCAGGGCGTGCTCACGCTCACGCTGCCGAAAGCCGAGCGCGTGCAGCCGCGGCGCATCGAGATCAAGTAAGGATTGTTTGTTGAGGGAGTGAGCAGGGAGCGCGGAGGAGTCTCCGCGCTCCTTTGTCGTTTGGCGGTATCTGAAATAGCACGTTCAGTTTCGCTGCGTCTTGGCCTTCGGAAAACTATTCTTCAATCCTGAAAGGATTGCATCATCCAGCCTAGGGTTGCCGAGTCCGCGAGGCTACCCTGGGTGGCGATGCAAATTATTTACCAACTCTGAAAGAGTTGCATCACCCCGACCCACGCCCTCCGCGATTCAACTCCTTCAGAGTTGATGAACTCATCACACCGCCTACCCAGCGTAGCGCCCCGGCGGCGCAACGCTGGGCTGAATTATTGAATCCTTTCAGGATTCACGTCGCCGGCACGAACTTCTGGAGCACCAGCGCGAGCACGAAGCAACCGGCGAAGACGAGGCCCATCTCACGCGTTTGATCCACCAGATCCACCACGGCCAGCAAATCCACCCAGCAAATGCCCGCGAGCAGTCCGCCCACCGCGCGCGGCACGTTGCGCGGCTCCATCCACACGCTGCGCAATGTCCGCACCGTCCAGAGAACGAACACCGCGCCGATGAGCAGCGCGGGTTGAAACGATTCGCGGTCATTGACCAGCAGCGCGAGCACGGGCGGGAGGATGAGCAGCAATTGCGGCCAGTGTTGAATGACCACGCCCGTCGCTTCCTTCCGCGCGAGGTAGCTCAGGCCCACGATGTAAGCCGCCAGCGCCAGCCCGCTCCACATTGCCAGACCCGTCACGCCCATCACCGCCGCCGAGGAGGCCGTGAGGTAAAGCAGCAAACGGCACAGCGCCATGAGCAGCGGGGAGAACGTCACCATCTTGTGCAGCCAGTCGTAGAGCACAATGCTCGCGGCCAGCAGCACGCCGAAAATCGCCGTGGAAAACCCGAAGAGAAACATCAGCGCCGTCCCCGCGACGAGCATCGTGATGCCCAATCGCCACACGCTGCCGCGCGAAATCACGCCCGAGGGAATGGGCCGCTCGCGCCGGTATTCCGCGTCGAACTCCGCGTCGAACGCGTCGTTCAAATACATCCCGCCCACGTAGAGCAACGTGGCCCCGCCGCACAACACCGCGAAGCGATTCCACTCGCCACCGCCACCGAGCAGCCAGCCCGCGAGGCAGTTCGTCCACACGGTCGGCAGGTTCGAGACGCGTCCCAGGACGAGCAGCGCGCGGAGTTTCGAGGTCGAGGTCATGCGGAGGGGAGTGAAGCAGTAATCAGTAAAACAGTAATCAGTAATCAGTCCGTCAGCGTTCCACAGCAACTCGGCTCCGCTAATGACTGATTACTGTCTCACTGATTACTTCCCCGCCCCTCACTTCGGCTTCGGAATGAACAGCTTCTGCCCGACCTGAAGTTTCGACCAGTCCACGGTGGGATTGGCCTTGATGATGCCAGCCGCTGTGACGTTGATGCCCTCCGCTTTGTACTTCGCGGCGATTTTGTCCGGGCGGTCTCCCGACACCACGATGTACTCAAAGCCTTCCTCATTGTTATTGGTGGTCGGACCTCCGCCACGAGCCGGAGCAGGCTTCGTCGCTCCGCCGGTCGAAAAGTCCGCAGGGCGCGCCGGCTTGGCGTTGATGATTTTCTTAATCGCATCGCCCATCCGCTCCAGCGCCTCTTGGAAGCGCTTGTTGTCCGCGATGCGGGCGTCGTCCACTTTCACGATCTGGTCGTTAAGTTTGCGGAGCGATTCCTTGGTTTCGCGATTGGCGGCGTCGTTGTCCTTGTGAGCAAGTTCGTCGCGCAGCTTGGAAAGCTCCGCCTTCAGCATCGTGATCTCGCGGCTCTGCGCCGTCTGCGTGGCGTTCATCTCCTCGAGGGTGGCGGTGAAGCGTTTGTAATTCTCCGCCGCCTCCTGCTGCGCCGCGAGCGCGACCGCATCCGCCGCGCGCAACGGGACGCTGACGGCGAGAATCAAACTGACGAAAAGAAAAACCAAAGCACGTTTCATGGCCTGCAAAATAGGAAAATGGTGCCGCGCCGCAAAGTTCAAAGTGTGAAACTTGCTCAGGAGTTGTTGGCAGGTTGTGAACTGATGCAACGTGCCGCCAGCGTCCCGCGGGCCGGAATGTTCAACCACGGAAGACACGGAAAACACGGAATTGAAAAATTGCCGAGGGCGAGCATCACACACCAGTCGATTGAAAACATCCGTTGAATCGAGGCCACACTCCCCTTCCGTGTTTTCTGTGTCTTCCGTGGTAAAACAGTCCCCCCTCAATTCCCGCCGTCCGCCCGGCGGGACACCGGCGGCATGCTGGCGATGAACTCCAGCAAGTCCGCCATGTCCTGCGCGCTGAGTCCTTCTTCGAGTCCTTCCGGCATGAGTGACTTATCACTGCCACGCAGCGACAAAACATTTTCGCGCCGCACGCGCGCCGTCTCGCCATTCGGCAGCTTCAAGACCACGGCCAGCGGGTTCTCGCCCGCCAGCACGCCGAGATGTGACTCGCCGTTCCTCGTCTCGACGGTGTAGGCCACAAACGCCGCCGCCACTTCCGCATGTGGATCGAGAATGCTCGTCAGCAGCTTTTCCCCGCCGCCCGCCGCCACCGACATGAGATCGGGACCGACGGCGAATCCTTCGTTCCCCGCGCGATGACACGACGCGCAGCGTTGCTGATAAATCACACGCCCCCGCGCCGCGTCGCCTTTCAATTCCAAGGCTGGATGGAATTTCTTCACGACTTCGGCGCGAGCGGAATTATCACGCTGAAAGATTTTCTTCGCCTGCGCACGCAAGCCCGCGTCGGCATGGCCGGTGAGCCTTTGCACGTCGGCGGCGGACAATTCCGTCCGCGCCACGCTCCCCTGGTCCACCGCGCGCAACAGCGCGCCGGACGTCTCACGGCGACTGAGCGCGAGCGACACGGCTTTCGCGCGCGCGGCGGGCGCGAGCTGAGGCCAGTGCATGAAGACGTTGGTCACGCCGGCCATGCCACGCCGCGCCAGCGCGGTGACGGCGGCAATTTGCAACGGCGGCGTGGTCGCGGGCGCGAGCAGTTCCATCAGCGCAGCCTGCGCCTGGGTGTCCCCGCTGCGCCCGAGAAAGTCGACCGCTTCCACGCGGCTCGTTTCCGCTGCCGAGCCGTCGCGCAGCGTGCGCCGCGCACGTTCGTTGAACTGATCGAACGACGGACGATCCACGGCTGCGAGCGACGTGCCGCGCTGCTCCAGTCCCGCCGCGACCGCTGACGCCAACGCCAGCGCGTTCGGTGACTGGCCGCTGACCCGCAAGCCGAGCGCCACCCGTCGCCACGGTGCGCTGGCTCCGGCGATGCGCGCGGACTCGCGAAGAAACTCCGCCGCGCCCTTGCGTTCGGTGAAACTGCCGTCGAGCACGAGGGCTGCGAACACATCCGCTGCGCCCGCGCCGAGTCCGCCCAGCACGGCGGCGCGGAGCCAGGAATTCTCCACGTCGCGCTGGATGAGTTTCACCAGCGTCACGGAATCGCTTTCGACCAGCGCGAGTTGAAAGCGCACGCGGAGGTCTTCGTCGCCCGCGAGTGGCCGGAGATCCTCGCTGCGCACCAGTCCCGTTTCCGCCGCCAGCCGGATGGCGTGCGTGCGGATCACGGCATTCGAGTCACGCAGCGCAGTGCGCAAATCACCTTCGCCCAATGCCGCCAGCGTGCGCAGCGTGTGCAGGGCGTGAAGCCGCCCGGACTCAGACTTCGAGGTGCGCGCCAGTTGCCGCAGCAGTGGAAAAGAATTCGTATCGCGCCGCTCGCACAAGAGCCGCGCCGCCGTGTCGCGATGCCAGCCGTTCGCGTGTGCCAAAGTTTTCACCAATCCCTCCGCGCTGGCGCTGCCGAGCCTCACGAGTTTCGGCTGCGCAAAATTCGTCGGCACGATGCGGAAGATGCGCCCGCGATCCATGCCGCTGTTCAAGTCCAGCTTGCTCTTCAACTCCGGCGGCAGCGACCACGGGTGCTCGACCGTCTCGCGATACATGTCCACCACGTAGAGCGTGCCGTCGGGCGCGTTCGCCATGGTCACGGGCCGGAACCAGTTGTCGCGGGAGGCAAGAAATTCTTTGCGCGCTTCGTCCGGGGCACGCTCGGCGAAAAAGTTCAGCCCCTCGCGGCGCAGGCGTTTGCGGTGAATCAAGTTGCTGCCGCAATCGGCGATAAAGGCGTTGCCGCGAAACTCAGGCGGGAAAGCATCACCGCGATAAATGGTGACACCCGCTGCGCCGGTGAAGTAGCCGGACGCGCGCCCGCCGCCTTCCACCGGGCCGGGCACGAGTCCGGCGACGCGCCACTTCGTGCGCAACACCCGCCACGGCTCTTCGGGACTGGCGCGAAACACCTCCGCCGCCGGGGCATCAGGACCGACGCTCACATCGGGCGGCGGCATGGAGTAGAACTTGTTCCGCGCGGCGAAGCGGTCGTCATACATCTCGGCCATCAAGTGCCGCGCATTGCTGCAAGTGAACTTGTTGCCCTCGTCATCGAACGTGATGCCCCATTGTCCGCCACCGCTCTCGGCACCGAGGTCCAGCGCGCGCGGATCGAACGAGAAATCCCGGCCGCGCAACTCCAGCGGCTTCATGTCCGGCCGCGCGGCATTGGTCACGATGCTGGCGTTGCCGCCGAGCGCGCCGTGAATGCGATTGTCGAGACCCCAGGTGAAGCTGTTGAAAAGTTGTTGCACATTCAATCGCGTCGTCGCGTTGCCGAATCCGGTGAAGGCCAGATTGCGCCGGTCCGCCACGCCGTCGCCGTCGGTGTCTTTGAAATAGAGCAGGTCCGGCGTCGCGCCGATGAAGAGGCCGCCGTCCCAGCAAATCAGCGCCGTGGGCCACGCCAGTTTGTCGGCGAAGACCGTGGCCTTGTCGAAGCGCCCGTCCCCGTCGGTGTCTTCGAGCAGCTTGATGCGGCCCAGCCGTTCATCGCGCTGCTCCGAATAGTCGCGCATCTCGGCGACGTAGAGACGGCCGTTCTCGTCGAACGCCATCGCGACCGGACTCGCGATGAGCGGCTCGCTCGCGACGACTTCCACGCGGAAGCCGTCGCGCACCTGCATCGTCGCGGCGGCTTGCGCGGGTTCGGTGGCGGGGACGCGCGGCATATCATCAACGCGCAATTCTGCGGCGAAGACCTTGCAGGCCAGCAGTGCGCTCGCAACAATCACGGGAAATTTCACCCGCGCATGATGAAGCAATTTGGCACTCAGGAAAGCAGGAAACCGGTCAGAGCCGACGCCTCCACCATGCTGCGGGCGGCGTAAATTGCGGCGCTAACGCGACCGCACTCCAAACGCTCCGCGAGTCACGAGGCGTCCGGCCCAGCGCGCCAGCGTTTGGAGTGCGGTCGCTTTAGCGCCGCTTTGGAGCCGCTTCATATCGAGTCCCGCCAGTTTTCCCGCCGCGATTTCCTCACGCTCAGTTCACTTGCCGCCGCCTCCGCGCTTTCCGGCTGCGCGACTAGCCATCGCGTTGACGACTCACCCGGCGACTACGCCGCCGCCGAGCCGATCATCGACATCCACCAGCACACGAATTACGCCGGGCGCACCGATGCGGAACTCATCGCGCACCAGCGCGCGCTCGGCGTCACCCACAGCATCCTGCTCCCGGCGGGACGCTACTTCGGACTGGAAGCCGGCTGTGGTGGAAATGAAACTGTGCTTCCGCTGGCACGAAAATTTCCCCGCCAGTTCAGCTTCTTCGCGAACGAAGTGCCGTATCTCGACGAGGCGGAACGGGAGATCAAAAAGTATCTGCGGCGCGGCGCGATTGGCATTGGCGAACAGAAGTTTCAGGTGGATTGCGACTCGCCCGCCTTCCAGCGCATCGCGGACCTCGCGGCGGAATTCAACGTGCCGGTGCTGATGCACTTCCAGCACGACCGTTACAACACCGAGTTCGCGCGCTTCCACAAAGTGCTGGAGAAATATCCGCGCGTGAACTTCATCGGCCACGCCCAGACCTGGTGGGCGAACATCGACAAGGAACATTCCCAGCCCCTGCTCTACCCAAAAACTCCGGTGACGCCCGGCGGACTCACCGACCGGCTGTTGCGCGATTACCCAAACATGTTTGGCGACACCTCCGCCGGCTCCGGCCTGAACGCCTTCACGCGCGACGAGGCGCACATGCGCGACTTCCTCGCCCGCCATCAGGACAAGCTGCTCTACGGCAGCGACTGCGACGACAAGATCGGCGCCGGGCCCAAATGCCAGGGCGCACAAATCCTCGCCGCCATCCGCCGCCTCGCGCCGAGCAAAGCCATCGAGCGGAAAATCTTGCACGGGAACGCGCAGAAATTATTGCGACTGAACGTGTGAGACGGCGCGCGGGTTGGCCAGCCGCAGCCATGTTCAGGGCGCATCTCCACACGGTTGTGAAGGAACCACGGCTCACCGCCCGAACAGCAACGTCTTGCCCCAGAACTTCTCCTCCTTCGCGTGAGTGCGGAGGAAACTTTGGAGCGCCTTGGTGTCGGCGGTCAGCACGAGTTCATCCTGCTCGCGGTCGTCGCGGTGTTCCGGATCGATGACGGCCGCGTGGGCCAGCGCGCCCGGATTTTTCCGCAGCCACTGCTGCACCCACTCGATGTTGAGCGGCGCGAGCTTCAGCGTCTCGCCGACTTCCTCCAGTTTGAAGAGATGATGCACCGGCAGCAGGCTGACTTCGCGCGGGCGCGAGGCGAGCAAGTCGAGGTAACGCGCGCCGTCGAGCCGGAAGACGTGCGCGTCGAAGGTGTATTTGTCCTTGTCGTCGCGGATGGTCAGGTCGTGGCGCAGGTTGGTCGCGTCGTTGAACGTCCAGATTGTTTTGTTTTCGTCGGGGTTGGCCTTTCGCTCGGTCCAGGTGCCGCCGAGCTTGGGTTCGGCCACGAGGTCTTTCGCGGTGTAGAACGGGTTGACCGATTTCTGCCAGCAGCCAGCCAGCAGCAGGGCCGTCAGCAACAGTCCGGTTGTTTTTAGTTTCATAATTTTTTCTTTCGTTGTGCCGGATTCGCTCCGGCCGACGTGCGCTAGTGGGGCAGCCGGGACGGCTGCCATAGTCCTTTGGCCGTCTCGGCTGAAGGACGAACAGCAACACCAGCCCGGAGGGCCAGTGGACTGATGGCAGCCGGGACGGCTGCCCCACTACGCGCAACTTTCTTCTCCCCTGCCATCGCCGGATGGCTGTTTAATCCCTTCACTTGCTCAGAGCGTAATTCGCAGACGGAACGGATCAAAAATCTGACGCGCTCGGGCGACGGCATGATCAAATCCATCGAGGACATTTTTGCGCGCGCGCTGGAACTTACCTCCACCGCGGAGCGAGAGCGCTACCTTGACGCGGCCTGCGCGGGTGACGCGACCTTGCGCAGTGAGGTCGAATCCCTGCTGCGGGCGAACGACGACTCCGGGGAATTCCTCGCCGGGCAGACGATTCACATTTCCACCGCCCTGCCGCGCGCGGCAGCGATTGATGACGCCCCGCCGAAGATTGCCGGTTTCAAAATCGTGCGCTGCCTTGGTCGCGGCGGCCTCGGGGTGGTCTATGAGGCGTTCGATGAAAAGCTCCAGCGCCGCGTTGCGCTCAAGACCTTGCACACTGTGCCGAACGCCGAACTGCGCCGCCGCATCCTCGACGAGGCGCGCAAGACGGCGGCGCTCCACGACCCCGCCGTCGTCACCGTCCACTCCGTCCTCGACGAGCACGAGCCGCCCGCCATCGTGATGGAACTGGTCGAAGGGTTTCCGCTCGATCAATTCACGACCAGCCTGACCTTCGAGCAGAAGGCGCGCATCCTCCAGGAAATCGCCCGTGCGCTCTCGGTCGCGCATCGGCGCGGCATCATCCATCGCGACCTGAAGCCTGGAAACGTTCTCGTCACGCCCGCGATGAAGCCGGTGGTGCTGGATTTCGGCATCGCCATTTCCGCCGAGGAGGGTGACCGCACGCGCAGCCAGTTCGAGGGCACGCCGCTTTACGCCTCGCCCGAGCAGGCCAGCGGACGGCCGCTGTCCGCTGCCTCTGATATTTTTTCCTTCGGCAGTCTGATGTTCAAAGTGCTGACCGGCAGCACGCCGTTCAACGGTGAGACCGTGGCGGACGTTCTCGAAGCGATCAGCACGCGCCCGCCGCCGTTCCTGCGCGATGTGGCGCTGGACGTGCCCGCCGACTTGCAGGCCATCTGCCTTGCGTGCCTCGCCACCGATCCGAAGGTGCGTCCGAACGCGGAGGAACTGGCCCTCGACCTTGGGCGCTTTCTCGCGGGCGAACCGGCGCGGCTGCGCCCCGCGCTTTACGGCGACATCTTGCGCCGGCGCATCAGCGAATACTCGAACGACCTGAGCAACTGGGAGCACCAGGGCATGATCTCGGCGGATGAGCGCGACCGCCTGCAAGTCGTGCATCGCCGGATTCTCGCGGACGAGGATCACTGGCTCATCGACGCGCGCCGGCTCACGCTGGCGCAGACGGTTCTCTACACCAGCACCTGGGTGGTGGTCATTGCGGCCGCGCTGACGGTCTGGCTGGTGCGCGCGGAACTTTCCCCCGCGTTGCGCTGGCTGTTGCCGTTCATCGGGACGGGCGCGCTGCTCGCCGTGGGCTGGCTCGCGGCGTGGCGGAAAGAGGCGCTGGCCTCGGCGGCGTTTCTCGCGGGCGCGGTTTTGTCCGTGGTGCCGACGACGCTGGCCTTGCTGCCGGAGATAAGATTATTCGCGCAACCCGCCGCCAACATCGAACAACTCTTCGAGGCCAGCTTCACCAACCAACAAGTACTGGCCGCGTGTCTCATCGGACTGCTCCTTTCGATCTTCGCGCTCGCTCGATTGCGCATGACGGGCTTCGCGTGGACGGCGTGCCTGCTGGGTGCGGCCACTTATTTCGGTGTGCTGCTGCAATGGAACTGGCTCGATCAAAAACCGGAAATCCAGGCGCTCTGGCTGCTGCCGCTCATCGCCTTCTCGGGCATCGCATTGCAATTCGAGCGCGCCGGGCGCGTGCGCTGGGCGCTGCCATTTCATCTGGTCGCGCTCCTCGTGCTCGTGGCCGCGCTCGACGTGATGGCGGGTCACGGGCCGACGCTCTCCATGCTGGGACTCGATGAAAAATTCTCGCCGTGGCTGGATGACGAGCGGCAGCAATTCCTTTCCTTCGCGCTCAACGGCGTTCTGTTCCTTGCGCTCATGCTGGCCACGGAAAATGCGCGCAGCCTCGACCTGCGGCGCGGCAGCCGCGTGCTGGAAATGATCGCCATCATGCACCTGCTCGGCGGTCTCTACCAAAACGCCCAAGCCCACCGCGCGGACCCGCGCGTGCTCGGCGACGTGAGCCTCTATCTCGCCGCCGTCGCGCTGCTGCTCGTGCTCGGTCCGTGGCGTTCGCGGTGGCGGATGCTCGTGGGCGCGCTCGGCGGCGTCGCGCTCGGCAGCTACCTGCTGATTGATCTGAACCTTGTCCCGCGCAAACCGTTCGTGCTCATCCTCGGCGCGGCCGGACTGCTGACGGCGCTGGTGGCTTACCGATATTTGCTCGTGGCCCCACGGCGCAAGTAGGTGGTCCCAGCGTGCTGCCGGTTTGTAACCGGCAGATGAGGCTCACGCAGCGCCACGACGCCGACACTTGCGAATGGTCTTCTCACTTCGCGGCCTCTGCCAGTTGCAAACTGGCAGCACGTTGTTTTCCGTCCTTCCTCGCGTGCCGTTCTACCGATCTCCTTTTAAGAACCGTCGGTAGGCACCCCATTTCAGCCGGGAATAATCTTGCCGCTATCAGCATCCATAGTTTTAGTTCGACGCATGATCACCAAACGAACAGGCGCAGTCTGGCGCGGGTTCGGCCAACCGGTTCTCGCCGGTCTGCTGGTGCTGTTCCTCTTGGTATCCGCGCTGGCCAGTGCCAGCCCGGCGCTGCATCACTGGTTCCACTGCGATCATCAGTCGCCCGCCCACCACTGCCTCGTCACTGCTTTGGAGCACGGCCACACCGATGTGGCGGACGTGGCGGTTGCTGCGGCTCCGGTCGCGGTAGTGATTCCCGTCTCAGCGCTGCCTTCTGAATCTTTCTTCATCGCCCACGATCTCTCGCTTCATCCTGAGCGCGGCCCGCCTGTTGCCTCCTGATCCCACCGGTTCGTTCGTCAGCAGTCGTCGGTCGTCCGTCGTAATTAACCCGTGTCGGCACTGTGTGCTGGCACACTCTTTCAGGATGAAGAATGAAGAAATTATTTTTAGTCAGTTGCTTATTTGGGCTGGGCGCGGGTGCGCTCGTGGCGCAGGAAAGTGAACTCGAGGCTTTGAAGCGCGCGCTTCGGGAACAGCAGAAAACCATCGAGTCGTTGATTAAGAAGGTCGAGACGCTGGAGCATCAGCAGGCCGGGGTCACGAATGAGCAGGCGCAGTTAAAGCGGCTCGTCGAGACGCCGGTGGCCCAGCTTCCACCGCCCGCGAATGAGCCGCTCCCCGGCAAGAAGTGGTCGCCCGCCGATCCCATTCGCGTCAGCCGAGGCGCGGCCTACGCGGAACTCGGACTGGTGGCGACCTTCGCGGCGGGCGGTTCGAGCGCGCGCGACATCGAAGGTGGCCTGGAGCCGGGCGGACACGATCCAAACCAGCGCGGCTTCACTGTGCAAGGCGTGGAGCTGAATCTGCAAGGCGCGGTGGACCCCTACTTCCGGGGCAACGCGAACATTCTCTTCTCGATTGATTCGGGCGGCGAGTCGTTCATGGAACTGGAAGAGGCCTGGCTCGAAACCGTGGCGCTCCCGTGGAATCTCCAAGTGCGCGCCGGCCAGTTACTCTCCGACTTCGGACGCATCAACTCGCAGCATCCGCACGCGTGGGGCTTCGTGGACGCGCCGCTGGTCAGCACGCGATTGTTCGGCGCGGACGGCCTGCGGAATCCGGGCGCACGTCTCGCATGGCTCGCGCCCACGCCGTTCTTCACGGAACTCTCGCTCGGCATTCAGAACAGCCACGGCGAAACGGCGGCGAGTTTCCGCAGCGCGGGCCACAGTCACGGCGGCGAGGAAGAGGAAGGTCTGCCCTTCGGCTACCGGCATCCGGACAATGATCGCGGCGTGCAAGGCGTGGAAGATTTGCTCTTCACGCCGCGTCTTGCGACCTCGTTTGAACTCACCGATGAGCAGACGATGTTGCTCGGCGCGTCAGCGGCGTTTGGCCCGAATGGCAGCGGCGCGCATGGCGATACCGTCACGCAGATTTACGGCGTGGACGCTTACTGGAAATGGAAGCCCGCGAATCATCACGGCGGTTTCCCGTTCGTCTCGTGGCAGACGGAGGCCATGCTGCGCCGCTACGAACTCGGTGCGTTTGATTGGGACGAGGACGGCGATGGCGCGGTGAGCGCGGGCGAAGTGGTGAACGGGGCGACGGGCCTGCCCGCGTCCTTGCGTGGCGAAACCGTCACCGACTGGGGCTTCTACTCGCAGGTGCAATACGGTTTCCGCAAGGGCTGGGTGGCCGGCGTGCGGGGCGACTTCGTGACCGGCGAGAAGGCGGACTACGAGAAACTTCCGCTGACCCTCGACGGCGCGGCGCTGGGGCGCGATCCATTGCGCGAAGAACGCTGGCGTCTCTCGCCCAACCTGACGTGGTATCCGACGGAGTTCTCGAAGCTCCGCTTGCAATACAACTACGATCACCGCCGGCAACAGGGCGAAGACCATTCCATCTGGCTGCAGTTCGAGTTCCTGCTCGGCGCGCACGCGGCGCACAAATTCTGAGCGCGACGACCACTTCAAACCTTCACGAACATGAAGAAACTATTGCTCACCCTCTCGTTGTTCGCCGGCGTGCTCGCGGCGCAGGCGAAGTTGAACGTCGTGGCCACGCTGCCGGATTTCGGCTCCATCGCGGAGTCCGTTGGCGGCGACAAAGTCAAAGTCACCAGCCTCGCGCGCGGCTCGGAAGACGCGCATTTCGTGGATGCGCGGCCCAGCTACATTCGCGTGCTCAACCTGGCGGACGTGCTCATCGAGGGCGGCGCGGAAATGGAGATTGGCTGGCTCCAGCCGCTGGTCAACGCGGCGCGCAACGGAAAAATCCTGGGCGACGCGCCCGGCCACGTCATCCTTTCGCGCGGGCTGCCGCTGCTCGACGTGCCCAGCGGCCCGGTGGATCGCTCGATGGGCGACGTGCATCCGGCGGGCAATCCGCATTACTGGCTCGACCCCGCGAACGCGAAGCCGATGGCGGCACGGATCGCCGGAGTGTTCAGCCAGCTCGACGCGGCCAACGCCAGTTACTACGCCGAGAACCTGAAGAAGTTCACCGCCACGCTCGACGACAAGCTCGCCGCGTGGGCGAAACAAATGGAGCCGTTCAAGGGCACGAAGGTCGTCACCTATCACAAGTCCTTCGACTACCTGCTCAAGCGCTACGGGCTCGAACTCACCGGCACGCTGGAGCCGAAGCCGGGCATCGAGCCGTCGCCCACGCACATCAACGCGCTCGTGCCGCGTATGAAGTCTGAGGGCGTGAAGCTCATCCTCATCGAGGGCTTCCGCTCACGCCGCACGGCCGAGCGCATCGCCACCGAGACGGGCGCGAAGCTCCTGGTGCTGCCCGTGAGCGTCGGGGCCACCCCGCAAGTGAAGGATTATTTCAGCTTGCTCGATTACGACCTGTCGCAAATCGTTGGTGCTCTCAAGCATTGAGCAACTGACGTGAGCGAATCATCTATCGTTGAACTTCGAGGCGTGGCGGTCGGTTATGACCGCCACGCCGTTTTGTCGGGCGTTGATCTCCAGATCGCGCGCGGCACCTTCGCCGGTTTGCTGGGCGCGAACGGTTCCGGCAAGACCACCTTGCTCAAGACTATCGCCGGCATCCTGCCGCCCGTGGTCGGCACGGTGGCGTTTCATCCGCCCGCCGTGCTCGGCTATGTGCCGCAGCGTGATCAACTCGATTCCGTTTTTCTCTTCTCCGCCTTCGAGGTCGCGCTCATGGGCGTGTGCGGACGCGTCAAGGCGGGGCGGCCCATCGGTCGGGCCGAGCGCGAGTGTGTCCAGGACTGCCTGCGACAGACGGGCGCGGACGGTTTTGCGCGCGCCCGTTTCGCCGAATTGAGCGGCGGACAAAAGCAGCGCGTGCTCATCGCGCGCGCCCTCGCAGCGCAGGCGGATTTTCTGCTGCTCGATGAGCCGACCGCCGGTATCGACGCCGCCGCGACCAAGGCGATCATGGAACTGCTTGTGCAACTGCATCGCGAGCGCGGCCTGACGATTCTCATGGTCAATCACGACCTGGCGGTAGTGCGCCAGACGGTGCAGCACATTATCTGGGTGCGGGACGGAAAACTCCTGCAAGGCCCGACGGCGGAACTCCTGCAACGCGATCAGCTCGAGGCGCTGCTGCAACTGCAATTATCCTGACATGGAACTGCTGCACGAAATTTTCAGTCCCGATTCGCTGTCGCGCAATTCCGTGTACGTCAGCCTGCTCATCGGCCTGGTCTGTCCACTGGTCGGCACGTTTCTCGTGCTGCGGCGGCTGATCTTCATGGGTGTGGCCCTGCCGCAGATTTCCTCGTGCGGCATCGCCTTCGCCTTCGCGCTGCACGCGTGGCATCTCGTGCCCCACCTTGAAGACAGCAGCGAGAACGCGCTGGCGCTGGGCGGTTCGACGGTGTTCACGCTCGCGGCGCTATTCATCCTCACGCTCATGCAGCGCCGCTCCGGCGGACTGGCCGAGGCGCGCATCGGCACGGCCTACGTGC
>JANNGC010000090.1:0-2576 GCA_031380445.1 Pedosphaera sp. | reverse complement strand
CCCGCGCGGGGTCCGGGGCGTCGTTTTTGGTGGGGGTTGGTTTTTGCCCCGCTTTTCCCCGCTCGTGCCCGGAAAAATACTCGTCGCCTGCTCTTGGTGGCGTATCCTCGCCGTCACTCCTATGAAACTGCGCGCCACGCTCCTGCTTCTACTCGCCGCGATTCATTGCGCCCTCGCCGCGCCGTTCTCCACCAACGGCAACCGCCTCGCCTACCTCGACAGCGACGATCCGTTTTATCCGCACCGCGATTTTCCGAAACTCACCACGCCGCAGTGGGTCGGCGAGGACGGCGTCGAGGCCGTGGTCATTCTCTCGATTGATGACATGCGCGAGACGCCGCGCTACGAGACGTTTCTTCGCCCGATTCTGACTCGCCTGAAGAAGATCGATGGCCGCGCGCCCGTGAGCATCATGGCCAATGCGCCCGCCGCCGGCCGCAGCTTCAGCGACACGAATGCGCCCGACGCGCTGCAGATTCAGTCGTGGCTGAAGGAAGGCGTGTCCATCGAGTGCCACACCATTTCGCATCCGTGCCCGCTCTGTCAGAAAGCGGATTTTCAATTCGCGTCCACGAACTATCACGGCTGCGTGGATTTGCTGAACACGATTCCCGGCCACAAGCCCGTCGCCTTTCGCATGCCGTGCTGCGACTCGATGAATTCTTCTTCGCCACGGTTCTACTCCGAGATTTTCAACCGCACCTCGCCGCGGGGAAACTTCCTCGGCATTGATTCCAGCGTCATGGTCGTGCTGACCACGAACGACACTTCGCTCCCGCGCGAACTCGTGCTCGACGCCGATGGCCGCGAGCGCTTCCGCAAATATCTTCCGACGCAGACGAACGCGACGACGCGCGTCAGCATGGGTTCGTTCACCACCACCATCGAGGACTACCCGTATCCCTCCGTCATCGGGACAACGTGCTGGGAATTTCCCGCCATCGTGCCGAGCGATTGGGAGGCGCACAACCTGCACACGCCGAACAATCCCAAGACCGTCGAGGACTGGCAGCGCGCGCTCGACGCCATCGTCATCAAGCAAGGCGTGATGACCTTCGTCTTCCACCCGCACGGCTGGATCAAGCCGGAGCAAATGGTGGAGTTCATCGACTACGCGGTGACGAAGTACGGCAAGCGCGTGAAGTTTTTGAACTTCAAGGAGGCGCAGGAGCGGTTGAACAGGAATTTGCTGGCGGATGTGCCGCTGCGAGAAGCGACGGCTCACCCCTACCTGCTCGATCTGAACAATGACGGGTTTCTGGATTTAATCGGCAGCAGCAAGTTCGGGCGAGTGACACGTGTGTGGAATCATGAGAAACGAAATTGGAAACAGATTCCTTTTCCTGCGGCGTTGGCGGGCAAAGGCTACGATCACATAGGCATCCTGAATACGAACGGAAACGCATTCGTTCATGGCGTCGGAATCAGCAGCCGCGGCGGCGCACGCGCTGGTCAAATCGTGGATTGGGAATTCGACGGTGAGAAGTGGAACGAATCCGTGAATCTGAGAATTCCAGACAACGACGCGAAGGCTTTTGTCGCGGCCTTGCCCACGAACATCTATGCGCTCCCATCTCAAACGACGGTATTGCGCGATTTGGATCGTGACGGAGTGTGCGAGATGATCGTGAGCATTCCCAACTTCAGCGCCATTTACAAATTAACCACAAATGGTTGGCGCAAACTTGATTATGCTTTGCCGACGGGCACTAGCATATTTGACGCTCAACGTCGCGACGCCGGCCTGCGCTTCGTGGATGTCGATGGCGACGGCTACGACGACGTGATCTTCTCGAACCACGAGCGCTATTCGCTGCACCTCTTCCGCAAGGACTCGCGCGACTTGCGCCTCAAGCCCGGCTGGAGCGATGAGATCATCTCCGGCCTGCGCTCGAATGCGCTCACCGATCCCATCCCGCCCATCGTGCGCGACGGCACGAACCGCAACAACGGCGTCTGGTTCGCGCGCAGTACGATGTGGATTCAAAACGAGGACACCGCGCATCTGCCGGACAAGGTGGACCGGCGCACTTTCAAACAACTGCTCGAATTGGGAAACCCGCCGCCGCTCTCGCCAGAAGCGTCGTTGAAGACCATGCGCGCGCGGCCCGGCTTCAAGGTCGAACTCGTCGCGAGCGAGCCGTTGATTCAAGACCCGATTGCCTTCGACTGGAGCGCGGATGGCCGGCTCTGGGTTTTGGAGATGGGCGACTACCCGCTCGGCGTGGACGGCAAAGGCGCGCCCGGCGGCCGCCTGCGCGTGCTCACCGACACCGACGGCAACGGCCGCTACGACAGCGCCGTGACCTTCCTCGACAAGCTGAGTTGCCCGGAGGGCATGCACGTCTGGCGCAACGGCGCAGTTGTCATTGCGGGAAAAGATTTGTTCTACGCCGAGGACACGAACGGCGACGGCGCCGCCGACGTGCGCGAAGTGCTGTTCTCCGGATTCACCGAGGGCAACCAGCAGCATCGCGCGAACGGCTTCACCTACGGACTCGACGGCTGGCTCTACGGCGCGAACGGGGAGAGTGATGGGATGGTCAAAGCCGTAGCAGCCGAGGTAACGAGGCTCC
>JANNGC010000824.1:0-6080 GCA_031380445.1 Pedosphaera sp. | reverse complement strand
CGCCCCGATGGGGCGCGGGAAGTGCCGGGAGATCGGGCGTGTGACGTACGGGGTGCATCTCCGCCGCCCCTCCGGGGCGGATTCCCTTTCGGACCCATGAACCGGGGGTGTTACCCCCGGCTACCATCCCGCAAGCCTCCGGCTTGAAGGCGGGCGCTTGCCAATCCGCGTGGCCCGCGCTTCACTCGCGGCATGAGCCGGTTCAGCGACGCCATAAAATACATGTGGCTCTCAATCTTCGTCGTGGTTCTTGTCGGGTGCGGCAAGCAGGCAAGGTTGGATGCAGCAAGACTCGATGCGCTCTTGGTGGCGACTCCTATCGACACCGTCAAATTGTCGGACAAGCAGCGCACGAAATTTCTAACTGGTACGGAGGCCCAAAAATATGCTTGGAGTCTATGCTCTACGAACCGGATTAAAGCGTCGGGCGGCAAAGGCCAGATCGCTTGGGATGTGAGGTTGATGAACGGGTCAAATATCGTGTGCGATTTGACCCAATTCGATGACCGGACGTGGGAATTCGGCAGCTATTGTTTCCGGACGAAGAATGCTCAGTGAGGATGCTTGGGCGATGCGTTCACGCCGCCTTCTTCGTACGCGGCTTCAGGACTTCCACGCGCGAGACGTGGTCAAAGCAGCCGACGACAATGCCGCCTTCGTCGCGGAGCGACTCTGGAAATTAGCCAGCCACAAGGTGGCTGGAAAAAGCAGGAAGGCTGTTCGTCCTGAAAGGACGATGGAGGTTCCGTTGTCCCTCCGGGACAAATTCACCAGCCAGACAAATCCAGCCACCTTGTGGCTGGCTAATTTCCAGCGGCCCTCCGGGCCATACGGCAGATCACTCCCCCGCCGCCATCAGCTTGGCGATGACGTTGAAATCTTCCAGCGTGGTGGTGTCGCCTTTGACCTCCGCGCCGCTCGCGATCTGCTTGAGCACGCGGCGCATGATTTTGCCGGAGCGCGTCTTGGGCAGCGCCTCGGCGAAGCGGATGTCGTCGGGCTTGGCCACGGGACCGATTTCCTTCTTAAAAGCTCTGCCTTTAAACTCACGAATTAAGACCGTTGCTACCACGCTGGCCACACCGCGCGGACGCGCGGCCTGGGTCGGCACCGCTTGAGGTGGAGCTGCTGTCCTACTGGAACCGCGCGCGCAGTTTCTCCAAGGCCCGCGCGCGATGGCTGAGGCGGTTCTTCACTTCCTCACCCAGTTCGGCGAACGACTGGTTGAACCCGTCCGGGATGAAAAACGGATCGTAGCCAAAGCCTTTCGCGCCGCCGGGCACGAAGGCGATGCGGCCCTCGCACGCGCCATCGAAGAGTTCCGTCCGCAACTCACGCCCGTCCGCCGCGCACACGGGCGATGTTGTTGTCCTCGTTTCGTGAAGAACGGGCGTCAGCGCGAGGACGCAGCGGAAACGCGCGGCGCGTTTTCCTTCCGGCACCTCGCGCAGCAGGCGCATCAGCTTCGTGTTGTTCTCCGCGTCGGGAGAGTTGCCCTCCGCGCCGGTGTCGAGCGCGGCGAAGCGGGCGGAGTGAACGCCGGGTGCGCCGTGGAGCGCGTCCACTTCGAGGCCGGAGTCGTCGGCGAGGACAAACTTTGAATCTTGAACTTTGAACTCTGAACTTTGAACGGAGAGCCAGCGGGCGAGTTCCACCGCCTTCTTGGTCGAGTTGCCGGCGAAGGTGTTCGCGTCCTCGATGACTGGAGGCGCGTCCGGGAAATCGCGCAGCGTGAGGAACTGAAACTGCGCGCCGAGAATGCTGCGGATTTCCTCCACCTTGTGCGCGTTGCGCGTGGCGATGATGAGCGTGGTCATGGTTTCCCGGTTGAGTCTGCGCCGCACAGCGCGTCGTTCTGGATGAAACCAAAACGCTTGCTGCGCTGCTGCAGCACCCCGTCGGCGAGGCCGCCCATCGGCGTCTCCAGCGCGAAACCGAGCGGGTAAGTCCGGCTGCGCGAATCCGCCGGACGGAACCACCGCGCCATGCCGTTCGCCGTCCCGTTCGTCGTGAGGTGCAGCCAGCCGAGCAGCGCGCCGCGTCCTGCGTAGAGCGAAGTGAACAGCGCGAGTTCCCCGTCCGCCGACACGGAGCCGCGCGCGCCAAATCTTGCACCGTCGCCCAGCGTGCCGCGCGCCCAAGTCGTGCCGTTGGTGCGGACACTCAGCTTGAACAAGCCCGCCGCGCTGACTGGCGGCGCGACCGCGAGCATGAGCGTGTATTCACCAGGCCGCACCGGCACCACCCCGCGCGCCGGCTGACGATGCAGCCGGAGCGCCGGAGATTTCTTGCCGTCCGTGATCGTGCCGGTGAGGCGCGCGGCGTCCTCGCTCAGTTGCAACGAGCCGCTCAAGGTCCCGCCGCGCAGCACCAGCGGCGCGTAGCCGAAGCGGTCAAACTGTCCGCGCACCACCTGACGGATGCCGCCCATCGTCGCGGTGCCGCGATACGATCCAGTCTTGGAAATGCGGAGCGAAAG
Organism: Pedosphaera sp.; assembly: GCA_031380445.1. Taxonomy (GTDB): domain Bacteria; phylum Verrucomicrobiota; class Verrucomicrobiia; order Limisphaerales; family SIBH01; genus JANNGC01. The sequence continues at coordinate 3,601 of JANNGC010000824.1, read as the reverse complement.
AAATCCGCTCGTCGTGAAATTAATCTCGCCCGCGTCCTGCAACAGCCCGGCGAAGTCTCCGCGCACCACCGCGAAATCGAGCGGCGGGATGGCGGCAAAATTTGCGGTCACGGTTTTGTCGCCGGCCATGATGAGCAGCAGCGGGTGGTTCGTCGTGTTCGTCGCGCCGCTCCAGTTCGCGAAACGGAATCCGGGCTGCGCCGTCACGGCCAACGCCACGGGTGCGCCGTCCGCATACTCGCCGTCCTCATCCGGCGGCGGCGTGATGGAAACCGCGCCGGCATTGGCCGGATTCAACGTCACCGTCAGCGTGTGGCGCGGCGGAAGGTAGAGCACGAACTCCGCCGTGAGCACCGTGTTCGATTTCACGAGGATGAGCAGCGGATGGTTCGTGATGAATCCCGGCGACCAGTTTGTGAACACGAAGCCCTCGCCCGCCAGCGCCGTGAGCGTGACCACGGTGCCGTCCACGTAGGTGCCTTCCGCGCCGTTCGGTGGCGGCGAGACTTGCACGCTGCCGGTGCCGGGCGGACTCACGCCGAGCGTCAGCGCGAAGGTCGAGGGCGGTCGCTCCTGCACGGTGATGTTCACGGGACTCGCCGCGTTCGTCGCGCCCGAGTTATCCGTGGCGATGGCCGTGAAGGCGTAGTTTCCGATGGGCAAGTTGTTCAACTCCGTGCTGAACAGCGGCCCGGTGGAAATGCCAGCGGCGAGACCGTTCACGAAAAATTGCACCTGCGTCACCGAGCCGTCGGCGTCCGCCGCAGCGGCGGCCAGTGTGAAGGTGGCGGGCGCGAACAGCACTGCGCCGTCGGTCGGATTCGTGAGCGTGAGGGTGGGCGGCTCGTTCGGTTTGATCACCGTCACCGTGCCGGTCTGCTGCGGGCGCGCGAAGTAATGCACCGCGCAGATGTAGGGATAGAACCCGCCGTTCGTGAACGTGAAGGCGAACGACTGGTTGCGTGCGAGCAGCGGCGAGGCCCACAGTTCGAAGGTGGGATTGGCCGGATCAAAATACGTCGCGTCGTGCGCGCGCGTGACCTTGTTGCTCCACACCACGGTGTCCCCCGCCGCGATGGTCAGGTTCGTGGGCGTGAAATAGAAATCGAACATGCTCACGTTCCACACGGCGGCGCGCGACGCGGGGGCAAGCAGCAGCAGAAGACCGAGCAGCAGAAGGTGCGGGCGCAGCAGCGGCAAATCAGTTTTCATCAGGGTTTGAGTTGGCTGCGGAACGATAAACTTTCCCGGCGGAACCGAAAGTGGAAAGTCAGCGGCCGAACGCGCGATCCTTGCAGCCTCCAGTTTCAAGAACCGTATCGAGATGCGCCGCCTGTCCCAAAGCACTTGGCCGGACGCTTGACCCTGCCCATGCTGTTACCTAGTGTCCCGCCCCCGTTCGGTGGCGGCGCATTTCCGCGCCGTTCCTTGAGGCGGGTTTTTCACTGAATTAACTGAAAGGTTCCCTGTGAGCGTGACTGTTGAAAATCTTGGTCCGTGCAAAAAAATGCTGCGCTTCGACATCGAAGCCAGCGTCGTGGATGCCGCGTTTGCGAACGTCGCAAAAGACATCTCGAAGCAGGCGTCGCTGCCCGGCTTCCGTCCCGGCAAAGCGCCGCGCGAGATGGTGCTGAAGCGTTACGAAAAAGAAATCGAAGAAGAAGCCAAGAAGAAGCTCATGGGCGACAGCTATCGCGACGGGATCAAGGAGCACAAGATCGAAGTCGTGGGCTACCCGGACGTGGAGGAGATTCAGTTCGGCAAAGGCCAGGCGCTGCAATTCGCCGCGACCGTCGAGACCGCGCCGGAGTTTGAAGTGCCGGAATACCGCAACCTCGCCGCGCAACGCGAGAAGCGTGGCGTGACCGAGGAGGACATCACCAAGGCGATCAACATGCTCGCCGACCGTGTCTCGAATTTTAACACGGTGGCGCGCGAGGTGAAGGACAACGACTACGTGGTCATGAATTACACCGGCAGTTCCGAAGGCACGCCGATTTCGGAAATTGCGCCCGCCGCCAAGGGCTTGACCGAGCAAAAAGGTTTCTGGGTCGAGGTGAAGCCGGACAGCTTCATCCCCGGTTTCGCGATGCAACTCGTGGGCGCGAAGGCTGGCGACAAGCGCACGGTGAACGTGGATTTCCCCGCTGAGTTTGTGACGCCGGAATTGCAGGGCAAGAAAGGCACCTACGAAGTCGAGGTCGTGGAGGTGAAGGAGAAGTCGGTGCCGACGATTGACGACGCGTTCGCGAAACAATACGGCGCGGAGAGCGTGACCGCCTTGCATGAAGGCGTGCGCCGCGACTTGCAGAACGAGTTGAACACCAAGTAGTCGCGCAGTGTGCGCGGCCAGGTCGTGAAGAACTTGCTTGACCAAGTGATGGTGGAACTGCCCGAGACGCTCGTGGCGCAGGAGACGCGCAACGTGGTTTATCAAATCGTGCAGGAGAACCAGCAGCGTGGCGTGACGAAGGAAATGATCGACGTGCAGAAGGATCAGATTTACGCCGCCGCGAACGGCACCGCCCGCGAGCGGGTGAAGGCGCAGTTCGTCTTCCAGAAAATTTCCGCCAAGGAAGGCATCCGCGTCGCGCCCGAAGAAGTGCAGGCGCGCCTCTACGTGCTGGCCAAGCAGTACGAGATGGCTCCCGACAAGTTCGCCAAGGAACTGGAGAAGCGCGACGGCCTCCAGGAAATCTGGCAGCAGTTGCTCCACGAGAAGGTCATAGATTTCCTCCAGCAGAACGCGAAAATCGAGGAAGTGGAGCCGAAGGCGGACTGAGTCGGGCGGGATTGATTTGCGACGGCGCTGGCGTGGGCCAGCGCCTTTTTTTTGAACCACGGAATACACAAAAGACACGGAAACTGAATCAGGGGCGGCATGATTTTTTCTTCATTCCGTGCCTTCTGTGTATTCCGTGGTTCACATCTTTCTTCTTTGTGTGGTCGCGCACCGCTGCTTCAATTTCCGCCGATGCAGAACCCAATCATCGTCGCCCTGGATGTTCCGACCGCCGAGCAGGCCGTAACGCTCGCGCAGCAAGTCGCGCCCGCCGTCGGCGCGTTCAAGATCGGCAGCGAGCTGTTCACCGCCGCCGGGCCGGACATCGTGCGGAAGATTCGCGCGACCGGCGCGTCCGTCTTTCTCGATCTCAAGTTCCACGACATTCCGAACACCGTGGCCAAGGCCATCGCCTCCGCCACGCGGCTGGATGTGCAGATGATCACCATCCACACCGGCGGCGGGCTGACCATGATGCAGGCGGCGGAGGAATCCGCGCAGAAGACCGCCGCGCAGGCCGGCCTGAACGCGCCACTCATCCTCGGCGTGACGGTGCTGACCAGCATGGAATCAAGTGACCTCGAAGGCGTGGGCGTGAGCGTCGGTGTTGGCCATCAAGTCGAACGCCTCGCGCAACTCGCCGCGCGCGCGGGCTTGCGCGGGCTGGTCTGCTCGCCGCTCGAAGTCGCGGGCTTGAAACAAATCCTTCCGCCTCACATGCAGTTTGTCACGCCAGGCATCCGCACGGGCGAAGATGTCGCGGGTGATCAGAAGCGCACCTTGAGCGCGAAAGAGGCGATGACCGCCGGTTCGACGTGG
>JANNGC010000109.1:0-13483 GCA_031380445.1 Pedosphaera sp. | reverse complement strand
CGAGATTCGCGGGTGCGGAATTTACGGCCACGCCCTGCGTTCCGTTGTGGCGCTGGAAAAGACGCATGACCACGCCGGCGGGCAGCAGGTAGCTGTTGCCACCGGGCGTGGGCAGCATCATGGCGTTCGTCGTCCAGCGGTTGCCTTGGAAGTCGGCGGCCGTGGAAATTTTCACCGTCGCGCCGTGGCGCTGGTAGAGGTTCATCACGCGCGCGTTGTACACGCCCGTCAGCCATTCCGTAAGCAGCGGGTTGGCGTTGTGCGGCTGCAAACTGAGATGGCCTTCCGTGATGGCGATGCCGTGCTTGGATTTCCGCTTGGCCAAAGATTCCTCCAGCGCGAGCAGCTTGTCCTCAATGCGCGGCTTGATGAGTTCCATCAGTTCTTCCCACGCCTGCTCGGGCTTGGCCTGATAAAGATTGCCGCGCAGCACGGTGTCTTTGCGCATGGGCTGCTGACCCATCATGTGGACGGCCACGTAGTCGAGATGCTCGCCCGCGCGATCCACGAGATCGCCGGCCCAGCCATTGTCGCCCCAGCCGATCAGTTTCAACGAGCGGTCACGCTCGCGCATAGCATTCGCGAACTCGATGGTGGCCGCAATCGCCTCGTCCTTTTTGAAGACCGCGTTGCCGTAGCTGGTCTCGTTGCCGAGTTGCCAGTATTTCAAATTGAACGGAGCCGACGCGCCGTTGCGCTTGCGCTCGGCGTGATCGGGGTCGTTCGTGTAGCTCACCCAGTCGGCGGCTTCGCGCGCGTCGCCGGTGCGGTTGCCCTGCGGCGTGTTCACAAAACGCTTCTCGCCGTCACCGAGAAAGTTCACGCAATACATCGGCTCGGTGTTCACGCGGCGGCAGTAGTCCACAAACTCATGCGTGCCCACTCGATGCGTCTCCCAGCCGCCCCAGACGTAATTCCGATACGGCGGACGCTTCGCCGCCGGACCCACGCCTTCGCGCCATTTGTAGTAGCGACTGAGCAGCCCGCCGAAACGCATCATGCCCGGCGCGAGATCCTTCGTGGCATCAATGAAGTCCTTCCGCCAATCGTCGCGGTTGTTGTCCCACGCCGCCTCGACCGAAGAATCGGTGACGCCGAGCGGCTCCATGAACTGCATGTAGAGATGCGGCGAGATGTCGAAAAGCGGCTTCGGATCAATGACCACGGCGCTGCCGGAGGATTGCGCGGCCTGGGCCTGCGCACGGCTGACGTTGGCGAGCGTGGCCGCGCTGGCGGCAATGAGGGCGGCGTCCTTCAAAAAGTTTCGTCGGTTCATGGGCGTTGGTTGTTGCCGGATTCAGACGCAGATCGGTCATGCGACGTTAAAGCTTTCACCGGATGCAAATCCACGAACGGATGTCGCAAACGCACATGAATTATCGGAGCGCGGACCGCCGAGTCCGCGCGATCCACATTCAAGGAGTGATGGCTGCATTTAAGAAATTACGCACACGCGGACTCGGCGGTCCGCACTCCGCACGCCCGGAAAAAAATCCAACTTCTGTGCATCCAAAAGACATGCCGTGGCGTATAAGTTTCGCACTCGCATCCCCCGCTCCACGTTGGGGCAGAATGCCCAGGCAAAACCAAATCAAAAGATTCGCATGAAAAAACAAACTGTTCCCCGCCGGCTGGCCCGGCTCTCCACGCTGCTCGCCAGCGCCGCCCTGCTCGTCACCGCCGCCGCCCCCGCCTTCGCGGCGGAGCTGCTCGTCGGCGTGGCTGATGAAACCAAGCTCGTCCTCTTCCTGAGCGACAATCCCGATGACGTAAAAGTCGTGAAGATCAAGGGCCTGCAACGCCGCGAAGAAATCCTTGGCCTGGATAAGCGCCCGCTGACCGGCGAGCTTTACGCGCTCGGCAGTTCGGCACGGCTTTACACCATTGATCATCTCACCGGACGTGCGACGGCCATCGGGCTGGCTCCCTTTACCAACCTGCTGGTCGGAACGAAATTTGGTTTCGACTTCAATCCCACCGTGGATCGCATCCGCATCGTGAGCAACGCGGGCCTGAACATCCGCGTGAATCCGACCAATGGCCTGCTCGCGGCCATTGACGGCTCGCTGGCCTACGCGACCAACGACACGAATGCCGGCGTCTCGCCCCGCGTCGTGGCCGCCGCCTACATCAACAACGACACCAACCCGGCCACTGGCACGACGCTGTATGACATCGACAGCTCGCTCGACGTGCTCGTCGTCCAAAACCCGCCGAACTCCGGCACGCTCGTCACCGTCGGCCCGCTCGGCTACGACGTGAAGAAAACCGTGGGCTTCGATGTCGCGGGCAGCGACGGCACGGCCTACGCCAGCCTGGTCGTAAAGAAGAACAAGCGCGACAACGACGATGACGACCACGCGAAGAGCAGCCGGGGCAGCAGTGACCGGGCGTCCCTCTTCACCATCGACCTCGCGACGGGCACGGCGACGCACGTTGGAAAAATTGGCGGGCCGAAGCCGTTGACCGCGCTGACCTCGCTCGGGGCGGTGGCGGTGGAGTAGTTTCTTTACGGAGACGGAGGCAAACTCTCGTTTCCACTCACGAGGCCGGGGCTGAATGCCCCGGCCTTTTTGCTAGGAGCGGCGGCGGCCGCATCTGGATCGCAGGAGCATCGGGAGACTGGAAAGTCTCCCAACCTGCCGGCTGGAAAGCCGGCGTTACGCGCGCTTTCCAAACGGGCGGCTCTCGCTATCCTCTCCGCATGTTCGCCCGAATCCTTTTGCTTGGCCTCGCCATGATCACCCTTGCCTCCGCCGCTGATGACACATTGAAACTCAAGCTCCGCAAAGGCGACGTCACGACGGACGCAACGTGGGAGACGAGGAGAACCGCGCTCATCATCTGCGACATGTGGGACGACCACTGGTGCAAATCAGCGGCTCGGCGCGTGACAGAAATGGCCGGGCCGTTCAACGAGATGGTGAAAACGGCGCGGGCGCGCGGCGTGTTTATTGTTCATGCGCCCAGTTCGGTGACGAAGTTTTACCAAGACACGCTGCAACGGAAGCGCGCGCAGGCCGCGCCCTTCGTAAAAACACCGGTGCCGCTCGCCACCGCGCAACGCTGGGGCACGGCGTGGTGCTGGACCGATCCGAAGCACGAGGCCGTGCTGCCCATTGATGACTCCGACATGGGCTGCTCGTGTGTCGGCGCAAAGTGCGAGATTCGCGAGGCGTGGAAGCGGCAGATCGCCACGATTGAAATTACTGCGGACGACGCGATTACCGACGACGGGCAGGAGACGTGGAATCTGCTCGCCGCGCGCGGCATCACCAACGTGATTCTCGCGGGCGTGCATCTGAACATGTGCGTGCTGGGCCGGCCTTTCGCCATTCGCCAGCAGGTTTATCTCGGCCAGAACGTGGCGCTGGTGCGCGACCTGACCGACACGATGTACAATCCCGAGCGCCCGCCCGGCGTGGATCATTTCACCGGCACCGACCTCGTGATCGGGCATGTGGAAAAACATTGGTGCCCGAGCTTCACGAGCACGGATGTCACAGGGAAACCGGCGTTTCGATTTCAGGAGGATTCACGGCGCGGAAAACCTTGAAGTCTTGGTTCGGGCGGGGTGCTTGCCAGTGCCGCTTCGATTCAGCAAAAAAGGCTCCATGGACTGCAACCGCGCCCGCACCAAAGACCCTGGCGAATGGCTGGAGACGTGCCCGGAGTTTTCGCAACCGCTGGCCGAGCAGCTGGTGGAATGGATTCTCCTCTGGGAGCCGGACCTCACAGAGTCGATCAAGTGGAACAACCTTTGTTTCTCGGCGCGGAAGCTGGTCTGCGGAATCAGCGCGTGCCAGAAGCATCTCTCCATCGTTTTCTTTCGCGGCACGGAGTTGCCCGACCCGGCGCGGCTCTTCAACGAAGGCGGCGAGCACAACACGAACATCCGCTCCATTCGCGTCACGACACTGGAGGGATTGAACCGCCCTGCCCTGCGCACCCTGCTCCGCGCCGCCGTGGAACTGGACGCGGATCCGGCCATCCCGCCCGCGCCGAAAGTGAAACGCGCGCCAAGGCCGGTGCCGGACTTCTTCAAGAAGTCGTTGGCAGAGAAACGTCACGCGCGCGCGGCGGCGAACTTCAGAAGCTTGTCCCCGAGTTGTCAGCGCGAATATCTCGTGTGGCTGTCCACTGCCAAGCAGCCGGAGACGCGCGAACGACGGCTGAAGCAAACGCTGGCCGCACTGACGAACGGGCGAAAGTGGATTGACCGGAAACAAACTTAGCCATCTCCACGCTTGCCCCAGTCGCTGCGCTGGGATTTAACAACCGGGTGTCTAATCGTTTTCGCATCGGGGTGCTCGGCTCGGGCAAGGGGTCGAACTTCGTCGCCATTGCCGACGCCATCGCGCGCGAGGAAGTGCCCGCCGAGGTCGCGCTCGTGATCAGCGACGTGGAGAGCGCGGGCATTCTCCAGCACGCGCGCGAACGGGAATTGCCGGCGGAGTTCGTCGCGCCGGGAAAATTCCGCACCAAGCTCGACGAAGAATCCGAGCGCGCCTACATCGCGAAGCTTCAGGAGGCGCGCGTCGATCTCATCGTGCTGGCGGGTTTCATGCGCATCCTGAATGGCGATTTTTTGCGTGCATTTCAAAATCGCGTCGTGAATATCCACCCCTCTTTGCTCCCGGCGTTTCCGGGTTTGGAAGCCTGGAAGCAGGCGCTGGACTACGGGGTGAAGGTCACGGGCTGCACGGTGCATTTCGTGGATCAAGGCGTGGACAGCGGGCCGATCATCGCGCAGGAAACGGTGCCGGTGCGGGCGGGTGATTCCGCTGCAAGCCTGCACGCGCGAATCCAGGACGCGGAACGGAAGATTTACCCGTTGGCGATTGCCGGGTTTGCGCGTGGCGACATCCAGATTCAAGGACGCCAGACCCTTTGGTTGCGCGGCACAGAACAATTTCAGTAACAAGTCAGATGAAAGCCAAAACGAGCGGCGCGAAAGCCGCCAAGAAAACAGACGCCAAGAAACTGCGTCTCGGCCTGCCCAAAGGCAGCCTGCAAGACGCCACCATCGAAAAGATGGCCAAGGCGGGCTTCAACGTGCAGGTCAGCAGCCGCAGCTACGTGCCTTACGTGGACGACGACGAGATGGAAATCCGCCTCATCCGCGCGCAGGAAATCAGCCGCTACGTCGAGTTGGGCTATCTTGATTGCGGCATCACCGGCCACGACTGGGTGATGGAAAACCATTCCGACGTTCATGAGGTCGGCGAGTTTCTCTTCAGCAAAGTGTCCCGCCGCCCCGCCCGCTGGGTGCTGGCCGTGCCGGAAGATTCGCCGATCAAGACCGTCAAGGATCTCGAAGGCAAACGCATCGCCACCGAAGTGGTGAACCTCACCAAAAGCTACTTGAAGAAGCACGGCGTGAAGGCGGAAGTAGAATTCTCCTGGGGCGCGACCGAAGTGAAGGCGCACGAACTCGTGGACGCCATCGTCGAAGTCACCGAAACCGGCTCTTCGCTCCGGGCGAACAACCTGCGCATCGTGGACACCCTGCTCTCCTCCACGCCGCGCTTGATCGTGAATCACAACGCGTGGAAAAGCGCGTGGAAGCGCAAGAAGATCGAGACGCTGGCCATGCTCCTGCGCGGAGCCATCGAGGCCGAGGCCAAGGTGGGTCTCAAGATGAACATCGAGCAGAGCCGCCTCGCGAACCTTCTGAAAACTTTGCCCGCGCTCCGCACGCCCACCATCTCCCAGCTCAGTCTGGCGGGCTGGGTGGCGGTGGAGACGATCATTGACGAGCACATCGTCCGTGAAATCATCCCCGCCCTCAAGGCAGCGGGGGCTGAAGGCATCATAGAATATCCCTTGAACAAGGTCGTGTACTGACCCAAGCTCCCGCACTAAATTTTATATGGGCTCACTGAAAAAACGCCGTAAAGCGAAAATTAACAAGCACAAGCGCCGCAAGAAGATGCGCGCCAACCGCCACAAGAAGCGTACCTGGCAGAAGTAGCGGCGTGCGGCCGGCCCCGTGCCGGTCTTCGTTGGCGGGTTCGACTTTCAACGCATGGGCAAGTCACAAGCTTGCCCATGCGCTTTTCTTTGGTCGTATTCATGGGCAAGTTTTAGGGCGGCAGACTCAATTCGACGCCCCTACGCTCCGTGAGTAACCGCCTGAATCTGCGAGGAGTGTTCTCATTTGGCGAAAGCGACGGAGCGCGGGTTTTCAAACCGCAGCTACGTGCTCAAGACGAGGTCTCAAGAACTTGCCCACATCGTCCTTCTTTTCACGTTGCGGCGGGTTGAAAACCTGCGCTCCGCCAAATGGAGCCACGGCCAAATCTTCCATGCGGTTGCGTTCGCTGGCGTTGTCAGTATTCTCCCGGCCATGCCGTTTCGATTTCTTGGGCTGTGGGTGGTGCTGGCGTCGTTCTTCTTCGCCGGCTGTGCCACGCGCCAATCTTCGGAGAGCCAGAACAAGGACGGCCCCTCCACCAAATCCCGGCCCGCTCCCGACAGCCCTGCGCAACAGGAGAAGCGCGCCGAAGCCCACGCGCATTACGTCGCGGGACTCAGCCATGAGTTGAACCGCGATCTCGACAAGGCGCTGGCGGAATATGAGAAAGCCCTCGACAGCGACCCGCGCAATGAAGACCTCGCGGTGGAACTCTCCCGCCGCTACGTGCAGCGCAAGGAGTTCGACAAGGCCGTCGCGGTGTTGCAGAAAGCGGCGGAGGAATCGGACGCCTCGGGTCTGATGTTCGCCCGGCTCTCACTCGTGCAACTCCAGAAGGGCGACATCAACGCCGCCATCGCCGCCAGCCGCGCGGCCATCAAACGCGCGCCGTCCTCGATGGCGGGCTATCAAAGTTTGTTTCACCTGCACCGCTCGCTCGGCCAGACCAACGAGGCGCGCAAAGTCATCGAACAGGCGGCGAAGCAGCCGAAGCCGGACGCGCCGTTCCTCATTGATCTCGCGCAGCTTTATCTCGCCGTGGAGGTGGAGAATGTGCGCCTGACCAATTCACCCGGACGGGTGCGCGCGAAGGAACTGCTCATCCGCGCGAGCGGGATGGAGAACACGAATCTGCTTTCACTCCAGCGGCTCGCCCAAGGCTTCCTGTTCACCGGCGAATCGAAGCGCGCGGCGGAGACGTACGTGAAGATGCTGGCGCAGGACTCGGAACTGATGGGCGTGCGCGAGGCGCTGGCCGAGCTGTACCTGCGCGACAACAATCCCCAGGGCGCGGCGGAGCAGTTGAAGGAAATCATCCGCGACTCGCCCACGAATCCGCAGGCGTATTATTTTCTCGGCGCCATTGCCTACGAAGAGAAGAAGTTCGACGAGGCGCTGGAGAACTATCGCAAGGCGCTGCTGCTTGGCCTGGACACACAGCAGATTTATTTCGACATCGCCAGCGCGCAACTGGCGCAGCAGAAGCCGCGCGAGGCGCTGGACACGTTGCAGAAGGCGCGGCGGCGCTACCGGCAGAGCTTCGTGGGCGAGTTCTACACCGCGCTGTGCTACATGCGGCTCAAGGAGTACACGAACGCGCTCGAACATTTCACCGCCGCCGAGATCATGGCCAAGGCCACGGAGACCAACCGGCTGACGCATGGATTTTATTTTGAACTCGGCTCGGCCCACGAGCGCGCGGGGAAAATTCCCGAGTCGGAAAAATACTTCGAGCAGTGCCTGAGGATGTCGCCCGACTTTCCGCCCGCGCTGAATTATCTCGGCTACATGTGGGCCGAGCGCGGCACGAATCTCGTCCGCGCGCGCGACATGATTGAACGCGCGTTGAAGGCCGACCCGACCAACGCCGCGTATCTCGACAGCCTCGGCTGGGTGCTCTTCAAGCAAGGCGATGCGAAGGCGGCGCTGGAGCCGATTCGCAAAGCCGTGGAGTTGAACGAGGAACCGGACGCCACGCTCTACGATCATCTCGGCGACATTTACGCCGCGCTGGGCCAGCGCGAGAAGGCGCGCGAGGCCTGGCGCAAGGCGCTGGCCATCGAGCCGAGCAAGACCATCGAACAAAAACTCAAGGAGCCGGACCCGCCGCCGGGTTCGACTTCCCGCAAGTGATGCCGCATCAATTCCAAAAGCACTACACGCTGGACGAAGCCCGCGCACTCCTGCCGCAGGTGCGCGGCTGGCTCGGGCAGATGCAGGCCACGCGGGAGCGCCTGAAGATTGTCGAAGATCGCATCTCGCAACTTCTGGCCAGCGGCTCGGACGCCGCCGGCGGTTCCTCCGTGAACGAGCAGATCAAGCTGCTCGCCAGCTTGCAAGACGTGGCGCAGGAGTTCAGCCGCCGGGAAATTCACATCAAGGACTTGAGCCGCGGCCTGCTGGATTTTCCCGCCCTCATCGGCGGGCGCGAAGTGTTCCTCTGCTGGGAGCAGGACGAGGAGGACATCGAGCACTGGCACGAGTTGGACGGTGGTTACGCCGCGCGTGAACGGTTGTAGCGGCGGGGTTCCCATGATGGTAGGGCCGCGTGGCCGCGCACTGGTGTCCAGTTAAGGAAAAGATGATTCTGGTTTTGGGCCGGTGTTTATTGGCCGGGAACGAGGCGGGGGTTGTTCTCGATTTGGCGCGCGGGACCGATTGCCCTCCGGGATGCCACCCACCTCCACGGTTTTTGCCCAGATCACTTTCCATCTTTTCCCGACGGAGTTCGCCCGTTGTGCGAGGCGAGGCCCCAGCTTGGGCCGTTGGTCCTCACCTCACAGCGCGAGGCCAGGAGGGAGAAGGCCGGGGTGAGGGTGAAAACGTGCGCAGTTTGGCAGCGTGCGAATGCGCCGGGCGGTTCCAGCCTTTCTCCCTCACCTCATTCCTCTCCCGCTGGGAGAGGAGGCCCGGCACCGCGCGTCCGTGGTGTCGGTCATCGCGGAGCGATGATGGAATGGAGCCGGGGGTAACACCCCCGGAACACGGCCACAAAAAATCCTCGCGCCCCGGAGGGGCGCAGGAGCGGGCGTGGGTGAGCGCAAAGAACTAATTCTTTGACTGCTGAAGCAAACGCAGCGCATTCGTAGCCGTGATGCTCACATCAGGGATTGGATCGGTGAGGGCGTTGCTCACCGCCGCCAAGCTCGCCTGTGAATTGAAACCGATTCGCCCCAGCGATTCCACCGCACTCATCCTGACGCCGGAATCTTCATCGACTGTTTTTGCGATCAGTTCGGGAACCGCATTGCTCGCCGCACGACCGATGGCACCCAGTGCTTGGACAGAATAGGTGCGCACTTCCCTGCTGCCGCTCTTCAATCCGTTAAGCAGAGGTGGAACGCACAGGCTGGATTCAAAACCATTGGTGTTTCGATAAGCAATGACGCCCAACACCCAAGCGGCTTTGGCTTTCATTACCAGGACTTCGGATTCGCTGGCGTGCTGGTTCTTCGTGCTCACCGAAATCAAGTTGCTGGGTAGGCGCATCGCCAAATCTTTGGCTGACTCGGGGCGGCGCAACAAACGTGACAGGTCAGGAATGATGTTCGGACCTGCTGAAGCCAAGGCCTCCAGCGCGACATCTTTCTCAAGGTGGAAACCTCCGATCCTTACCTCGTGAACCCAGTTTTCCACGGAGCGACCTTGCACAAGGAGCGGCTGCGGTTGGCGAAAACCCGCAACCCATATCAGCCACCCGACGAGAAGAACCGCAACCAGCGCGCAGAACCAAAGCTTCTTTGACCGCGCCAAGTTCATGACGGCCGCTTCACTCCCCCGTCGCCATCAGCTTGGCGATGACATTGAAATCTTCCAGCGTGGTGGTGTCGCCTTTGATCACCTCGCCGCTCGCGATCTGCTTGAGCACGCGGCGCATGATTTTGCCGGAGCGCGTCTTGGGCAGCGCCTCGGCGAAGCGGATGTCGTCGGGCTTGGCCACGGGACCGATTTCCTTGCCCACATGCTGGCGGAGTTCCTCGCGCAGCTCGGGCGTGCCGGTGATGCCGGTCTTGAGCGTGACGAAGGCGACGAGGGCCTGGCCCTTCAATTCATCCGGGCGTCCCACCACGGCAGCCTCGGCGACTTTCTGGTTGCTCACCAGCGCGCTCTCCACTTCCGCCGTGCCGATGCGATGGCCCGCGACGTTCAGCACGTCGTCAATGCGGCCCACGATCCAGAAGTAGCCGTCCTCGTCCTGCCGGCAGCCGTCACCGGTGAAGTAGCTGCCCTTCACTTCGCTCCAGTAGGTTTCCTTGAAGCGCTGTTTGTCGCCCCAGATGCCGCGGAGCATGGAGGGCCACGGCTTGCGGATGACGAGTTTGCCGCCGCTGTTGCGCGGGACTTCCTTGCCGGAGTCGTCCACGACTTCGGGTTGAATGCCAAAGAACGGGAGCGTGGCGGAACCGGGCTTGGTGGGCGTGGCGCCGGGCAGCGGAGTAATCATGATGCCGCCGGTCTCGGTCTGCCACCAGGTGTCCACGATGGGGCAGCGCTTGCCGCCAATGTGCTCGTGATACCACATCCACGCCTCGGGATTGATCGGCTCGCCGACGGAGCCGAGCAGGCGCAACGACGAGAGGTCGTGCTTCTTCACCCACTCGGTGCCCCACTTCATGAACGCGCGAATCGCCGTGGGCGCGGTGTAGAGAATGGTGACGCCATACTTGGCGATGATGCGCCAGAAACGATCCGGCTCCGGCCAGTTCGGCGCGCCCTCGAACATGAGGCTGGTCGCACCATTCGCGAGCGGCCCATAGACGACGTAGCTGTGGCCCGTGACCCAGCCGATGTCCGCCGTACACCAATAGACATCGTGCTCCTGAATATCGAAGACGTACTTCGTGGTCATCTTCGCGCCGAGCAAGTAGCCGCCGGTGGTGTGGAGAATGCCCTTGGGTTTCCCCGTCGAGCCGCTGGTGTAGAGGATGAAGAGATTTGATTCGCTGTCCATCGAGGCGGCGGGGCAATCCGAGTCCACGTATTCCAACTCGCGATGCCACCACACGTCGCGCCCTTCGGTGATGTGAACTTCATTCCCGGTGCGCCGGACGACGATGACTTTCTCAATCGTCTTGGTGAGTGAATGACCGTGCGCGTCTTTCAGCACGAGCGCGTCATCCACATTCTTCTTCAACGGCACCACCGCGCCGCGCCGGAATCCGCCGTCGCTGGTGATGACCATCTTCGCGCCGCAATCCTGAATGCGGTCCGCGACCGACTGCGCGCTGAACCCGCCGAACACCACCGAATGCACTGCGCCAATGCGCGTGCAAGCGAGCATCGCGATGGCCGCCTCGGGAATCATCGGCAAATAAATGATGATGCGGTCGCCGCGCTTGATGCCGTTGCGCTTGAGGACATTGGCGAAGCGGCAGACTTCGCGGTGGAGTTGCTTGTAAGTGAGCACGCGCTCCTCGCCGGGCTTGCCGTCGGTGGCGGGTTCGCCTTCCCAAATGATCGCGGCTTTGTTCGCGGTGGCGGTGCCGAGCCACTGGTCGAGGCAGTTGTGGCTGACGTTCAGCTTGCCGCCGGTGAACCATTTCACGTTCGGCACCTTGCCTTGCTGCACTTTCTTCCACGGCTTGAACCACACGAGCTCGTTCTTCGCCGCGCGCGCCCAGAATTTCTCCGGCGACTTCAGAGACTCGTGATGGAGCTTGCGGTAATGCGCGAGCGACTTGATGTGGGCGCGCTTGGAAAAATCTTTGGCAGGGGCAAACACGCGCGTCTCTTGCGAGAGCGAGGTGATGTTCTTCGCGTTCTTATCAGGCATAGGGCGGCGAGTTTAGGAAGCGAAAGCGAAGCGTCAACGCCGATTCAGCAGCGCGTGATCGGGGCGAGGAAAATTCCAAATTTCAAAACCCAAATCCCAAACAAATTCCAAAGCCCAAGCTCCGAGCTCCAAACTTCAAAGGACAGCCGCGCTCACTTTTGGAATTTGCAGTTTGGCGCTTGTTTGGGATTTGGAGTTTGGCGTTTGGAATTTCCGCGCAGCGGCATCCGTCTCATTGACGCACCAAAATCGCGCCGATACATTTTCACCACGCAAATTAAAACGCCATGCTTGACGTAATTGAAAAACTTCTCGTGCTCCAGGATCGCGACCGAAAACTTATCCAGACCAAGGAGGAACTGGCGCATGTCGGACCCGAGCGCCACGAGTTGCAGACCCGCGCCTCCGGCACGCAGGCCAAGCTGGACGCCGCCAAACTGCGCGGCAAACAGATCGAATCCGACCGCAAGAAACTGGAACTCGACGCCGAGGCCAAGCAGCAGCAGATCGACAAGTGGGCCACGCAGCAGCTCCAGACGAAGAAGAACGAGGAGTACAAGGCGCTCCAGCACGAGATCGATCACGGCAAGCAGGTCATCAGTGGCATCGAGGATCAGGAGCTGGAATTGATGGAGAAAGCGGACGTGGCGCAGAAGGAAATCTTGGAGGCGCAGAAGCTCGCCGCCGAAGCAAAGAAAGTTGTGGACGCGAAAGTTTCCGACCTCGACGCGCGGGAGAAAAATTTGCAGGCCGACTTGGCGAAACTGGAATCCAACCGCGCCGAACTCGCCGCCGTGGTGGACGAAGAAGCGCGCACGAAATACGAACGCCTGCTCAAGAACAAGGGCGGCAACGTGGTGGTCGGCATCAGCCATCACTCCTGCGGCGGCTGCCACATGAAGCTGGATCGCGGCACGGTCGTGCAGTGCCAGGCGAACCAGGAAATCGTCACCTGCAACAACTGCGGGCGCATCCTCTACTTCACGCGCGACATGGATCTGGCCATCGTGGATTGAAGTGTCGCTCCATCTGACACAACTTCAGCGGCCCACCGCGTTCCCGGCCCAAAAAATCTCAAATACCTGTTGCAAGGGAAATGCCCTCTGCTAAATATCCCGGCTCCGTTTCCCGGCCTGCCGGGCGGCGGGATTTTTAATCACTGATTTTTAGCAATGCCGACAATCAATCAACTCGTTCGGAAAGGGCGCACGAAAGTTCGCTACAAGTCGAAATCTCCCGCGTTGGAAAACGCGCCGTTTCGTCGTGGCGTCTGCCTCCAGGTTATGACGCGCACGCCCAAGAAGCCTAACTCCGCGATGCGCAAAGTGGCGAAGATCCGGCTCACCAACGGCCACGAGATCATCGCCTACATCCCGGACGAAGGGCACAATTTGCAGGAACACTCCATCGTGCTCGTGCGCGGCGGCAAGGTGAAGGATTTGCCCGGCGTCCGTTACCACATCGTCCGGGGCACGCTCGACGCCGCTGGTGTCGAGAAGCGTCGCGTGAGCCGCTCGAAGTACGGCGTGAAGCGCCCGAAGGAAGCCAAGAAGGCCGCGTAATTCCGTCTGCGATTCAACCCTTTAACTTTTTAAGAAACCATGTCTCGCCGTCGTCAAGCCACCAAACGCCCCCTGATCGAAGATGCCAAGTACCACAGCGCGCTCGTTACCCGCGTCGTGAACACCATCATGCAGGGCGGCAACAAGAGCATCGCCCAGCGCATCGTCTATGGTGCGTTCGACACCATTGCGGAGAAGAATCCGCAGACCAGCCCGTTGGAAATTCTCCAG
>JANNGC010000800.1:0-3182 GCA_031380445.1 Pedosphaera sp. | reverse complement strand
CAAGCTCGTGGACGTGTCGCAGGACGTGATCATCCGCATGGAAGATTGCGGCACCAGCAACGGCATCTGGGTCAGCGCCATCTATGAGGGCGAGGACGAAGTGGTGAAGATCTCGGAACGGCTCGTGGGCCGCTTCCTCTGTGACGACATCGCCGATCCGCGCAATCCGAAGACGAAGATCATCCAGGCCAACGTCGAAGTGGACGAGGTCAAGGCCAAGGAAATCGACGCCGCCGGCGTGGAGAAGGTCAAGATTCGTTCGGTGCTCACTTGCGAAAGCAAGCACGGCATCTGCCGCAACTGCTACGGCCGCAACCTCGCCACCGGCCTGCCGGTCAAGCTCGGTGAAGCCGTCGGCATCATCGCCGCGCAGTCCATCGGCGAACCCGGCACGCAGCTCACGATGCGCACGTTCCACATCGGTGGCACGGCGGCGTCCGTGTTCAAGCAGCCGCAAATCAAGTCCAAGGTGGACGGCAAGCTGCGCTACAACGATCTGCGCCTCGTCGAACTCGAAGACGGCAACAACATCGTTCTCAACAAGAACGGCAACATCTCCATCCTCAACGACGAAGGTCGCGAACTGGAAAACCACACCGTCGTCATCGGCGCGGTCATCTCCATCAAGGACGGTGCGCGCGTGAAGAAGGGCGAAACCTTCGTGCAGTGGGATCCTTACAACGTGCCGATTCTCTCGGAGAAGGCCGGCAAGATTAAGTTCCACGACATCATCGAGGGCGTGACGATGAAGCAGGAAATGGATCCGACCACGCAGCAAGAGGCAATGGTCATCATTGACCACAAGGAAGACTTGCACCCCTCCATCGTCATCATGGACGACAAGGGCGAACCGGCGGCGAACTATCCGATTCCCTCGGGCGCGCACATCGACGTGAACGTCGGCGACAAGATCGTGGCCGGCACGCTCATGGCGAAGACGCCGCGCAAAACCTCGAAGACGAAGGACATCACCGGCGGTCTGCCGCGTGTGGCCGAGTTGTTCGAAGCGCGCCGTCCGAAAGACGCCGCTGAGATCGCGAAGATTGACGGTGTCATTGACTTCGGCGCGAGCGTGCGCGGCAAGCGCTGCATCGTGGTCAAGGATCAGGTCACCGGCACGGAAGAGGAACACCTCATCCCGATCGGCAAGCACGTCATCGTCTTCAAGGGCGACTTCGTGCGCAAAGGCCAGCAGCTCACCGAAGGGCCGATGGACCCGCACGAGATTCTGGACGTCCTCGGACCGCACGAGCTGCAGCAGCACTTGGTCAACGAGGTGCAGGAAGTTTATCGCCTGCAAGGCGTGACCATTAACGACAAGCACATCGAGATCATCGTGCGCCAGATGCTCCGCAAGATTCGCATCACGGAGCCGGGCGACACGCAGTTCCTGTGGGGCGAACAGATCGACAAGATCGAGTTCGACAACGAGAACGCGGCCGTGGAGAAGAAGGGTGGCAAACCTGCCGAAGCGCAGCCCGTGCTGCTCGGCATCACCAAGGCCTCGCTCGAAACCGAGTCGTTCCTCAGCGCGGCGTCCTTCCAGGACACAACCCGCGTCCTCACCGAGGCGGCCACGATGTCCAAGGTGGACTATCTGCGCGGATTCAAGGAGAACGTGATCATGGGCCACATCATCCCGGCCGGCACCGGCTTTGACATGCACCGCAAGGTGACAATCAAAGCCCTCGTCGAACTGGAAGAGGAAGCTCCGCCGATGGACCTCACGGCTTCGGAACCCGAACCGCTCGTCGGCTAGTCGGTTGATTGTTTTACACAAGGGCGGCGCGAGAAATCGCACCGCCCTTTTTGTTCGTTGCGGGATTGACTGGCCTTGAATCGTGCCGCGTCGCCGTCCGTCAGGTTCTCTCATCATGCAACGCGCGTTCTTCCTTCTTCTGCTGGCCGTGCTCTGTTCCACCGCCATCGCCGCGACCAACGAATTGCGCCCGTGGCGGGACTACCGGACCATCATGTGGGTGAGCGACTCGGCTTACAAAAAGCCCGAGAAGGTCGCGCTCTTTTTCCAGCGCTTGCGCGAGATGGGCGTGAACACCGCGATGGTGCATGGCGACGGCAGTCTTCAGCCGCTGCTCGAAAACAAGTTTCCCTACTACGTCGAGAACATGGTCAACCGCGGACTGTGCCTCAAGTTCAGCTCGAACGTGCGCGACTGGGACAAGTTCGTGACCGGCTGGGTGAAGGCCGGCCGGCCGGAGTCGGCGCTGGTGCGTGATTACTCCCTCGACGACCCGCAATGGCGCGGTTGGGCGCGGAAGGAGATGCAGTCGCTGGTGCGCAAGAACATGGGCCACGCCCCGCTCGCCTACGACATCCGCGATGAACTCTCGACCACCATCTCGGCGAATCCGTTCGACTACGATTTCAGCCCGCTCGCGTTGGCGGGCTTTCGCACTTGGCTCAAGGAGCAGTATCACGAGCTGGCGGCCTTGAACGCCGAATGGGAAACGCAGTTCAAGTCCTGGGAAGACGTGAAGCCTTTCACCACGGATCAGATCAAGAACCGCATGTCCAGCGGTCTGGCGCTGCCGCGTGGCAACCCCGACTGGCAGGCGGTGCAGCAAATCAAGTTCGACCCCGCGAGCGCGCGGCGGAATCCCACGCGCTGGAATCTCTCCCCGTGGTGCGACTTCCGCACCTACATGGACCTCTCGCTCGCGCGCACGCTCGGCGACCTGCGCGACGCCGCGCACGAGTTGGACCCGCAGACGCCCGTCGGCATCGAGGGCACGCAGATGCCCAGCGCGTTTGGCGGGTATGATCTGTCGCGGCTCGCGCAGGTGCTCGATTGGGCCGAGCCCTACGACATTGGCAACGCACGGGAAATCCTCGGCTCCTTCATGCCGGGTCGGCCGATGATGACCACGGTCTTCGAGAAGGACACTAACCACGCGCGCCGCCGGCTCTGGCATCTGCTGCTGGAGGGCGACCGTGGATGCATCGTCTGGTGGAGCGAGGATTGCATTGATTGGAAAAGCGAAGACTACGCCCTCACCCCGCGCGCCAAAGCCCTCGCCCCCGTGCTCGCCGAAATGCAATCGCCGCTCGCGCGTCTTTTCCTGCGCGCCGAGCGCGAATACGATCCCATCGCGATTCACTACTCGCAGCCGAGCATCCAAGTCGATTGGCTGCTCGAATCCTGCGAAGACGGCTCGACGTGG
>JANNGC010000774.1:0-1930 GCA_031380445.1 Pedosphaera sp. | reverse complement strand
CCTGCACGCCAACAGCGGCGTGCTCTACGAAATGGTGTCGCAGGCCGGACGCCCCGCGCAGCTTTACGCGAGCGCGCGCGGGAACGCCGGATTCAAGCGGCAGTTCGGCGACCGCGTGCAGCAATTGTTTTTCAACGGCGGCCCGCTCACGCAATCCGCGATGACCGCGCGCTGGCACGGCTTGCAGGCGCTGGTGGACAAAGCGGTCGTCGCCGAAAGCGCACGCTGGGGCGACTACCAACGGGCCGCCCCCTACAAACGCGAGGTCGAGTGGCTCGCCGCGTCCGCGTGGATGGACTCAACCTACTGGCCACAGTTCGTCAGCCGGGCGCTCATTCGATTTCGAAACGCGGGTGTCTATCCGAGCTTCAATGCACCCGCATTTAGCCAGCACGGCGGCACGATTCCGCCGGGCTTCACTCTCGCGATCACCCAGCCGAACGGCGCGGGCTTTTCCATTTACTACACGACCAACGGCACGGACCCGGGCGCGGCCGGTGCGCCGCTTTACACCGCGCCCATTTCGCTCACCGCGCTCACCACCGTCCGCACGCGGGCAAAAAAGATTGCCACCGGCGAGTGGAGCGCGATGACCGTGGCGACCTTCCAGCCCGAACAGAACTTCGCCGCGCTCGCCGTCACGGAAATCTGCTACGACCCGCCCGGCGCGGGCGCGGTGACTGGCGATCAGTTTGAATTTCTCGAACTGCAAAACACCGGGGCGACCACCCTTAACCTCAGCGCCTGCGCCTTCACCGCAGGCATCGCGTTCACTTTCCCAAGTGACACCCTGCTCGCGCCCGGTGCGTTCGTCGTGATCGCCCGCAATCCAGCTCAACTCGCGACGCGCCACCCTGGAATCGCCGCGCTCGGGCCTTACACCGGCAAGCTCGACAACAGCGGCGAGCAGCTCACGCTCGCGAGCGCACTCGGCACGACGATCCTCAGTTTCTGCTACGGCGTCGCGCCGGGATGGCCCGCGATGAATGGCGGTTCGCTCCATTACCTGAGCGGCCCGCCGGAAAACGCCGCGAGCTGGTTCGCCTTCGCGCCTTCGCCCGGCGCACACGCCGCCGATGCCGACGCCGACGGCTTCTCCAACCTCGACGAGCAAATCGCCGGCACCGATCCCGGTAATCCCACGAGCTTCTTCCACATCAACCGCGTCACCCGACTCGCCGATGGCAGCGTGCAGATTGTTTTCACAGCGCAGCCGGGCCGCACCTACACCGTGCAAGTTCGCGACAGTCTTACCACCGGCACCTGGCAGCGCCTGGCCGACGTGCCCGCCCCTGCGATCCCGACGCTTACGACCATCGCCGACCCAGCCGCAGCCGCCCTGCCGCGCCGCTACTACCGCATCGTCGTCCCGCAGGTGCCGTGAAGGGCTGACTCGTCAGCTCCTTCACAACAGTGTCCAGATGCACCGCCATCACACCTTCCGGTAAAAGACTGTTTTCCACCGACGACCTGGTTCCCTACACTGGCGCGGAATTCAGCAGGGTCGGCGACAATCGCAATCATTATGCGTCTTGGCATTCTTGGAATCATCGTCTGGTGCTCGATGCTCGCGGCGATCCGCCCGGCCTCGGGCGCGGAGTCGCCGTCCGGCGTCCGCGTCGTCGAACTCGCCGTGCCGGCCGCCGGCAAGACCGGCTTCACGCTGCTCGCGCCCGCGCAGACCGGCGTTCACTTCACCAACACGCTCGACGAACTGGCCGGCGCGGAGAACCGCGTGCTCAACAACGGCTCGGGTGTGGCCGCCGGTGACTTCGATGGCGACGGCCGCGTGGATCTTTTCTTCTGCGGCCTGAGCAGCGCCAACAAACTTTTCCGCAACCTCGGCCAGTGGCGCTTCGAGGACGTCACGGAAAAATCCGGCCTGAAGTTCAAGCCCGGCTTCTATCGCGGCGCCGTCTTCGCCGACGTG
>JANNGC010000757.1:0-5882 GCA_031380445.1 Pedosphaera sp. | reverse complement strand
GCACGTCGCGACCAACCTCTTCGACAAGAACGGCAACGCGGTGCTCGACGGCTCGGACTACGGTTACGGCATCGCCTCGGGTTCCTATCAAATCTCGAACGCGCCCGTGGTCGTGGCCGGGGCGCAGGTGCCGGTGGCCATTGATGCGCCGCTCACGGCTTACAAGAAAATCGTCGCGCGCGCCGGGCCGGTGCGGCTCGATGCGCTGGCCGCGCTTTCGTTGCGCGACGAGGTGGACACGATTCTGGTCAGCAATCTCGTCACGCTCCGGCGCAATCATGTCAGCCACGAAAACCAGACCGGCGCGGGCAACAACGGCATGGGCTTTCTGAACTCCGCGCCCGCGCCCGTGGACACTGATCGCGACGGGATGCCGGATCTCCACGAGCAGGCGCTCGGCTGGAACGCCGCCGTGCAGGACCACAACACCGCGCTGCCGAACTCCGGCGGCTTCGTCACCGGTCTCACGTTCTTCCCGCCCGGCACTCCGGCGGGCTACACGCGGCTGGAGGAATACCTGCACTTCCTCACCATCCCGCACGCGACGATTCCGCGAAACACGGCGGGCGGTGCGAGTTCGCTGACCGTGGACCTGCGGAAGTTTGTCGCGGGTTTCAACAAGGCGCCGGTCGTCTTCGCGCTTTCGAACGCGACCAACGGCGCGGCGGTGTTGCAGCCGAACGGCTACACGGTCGTGTTCACGCCCACGCTGAACTACTCGGGCCGCGCGCGCTTCGATTTCACGGTCACCGACGGCGATGGCAGCGCGTGGACGCAGACGCTCGCCGTGCTGGTGAGCGTGACGGGTGTGCCGCGTGAGTTGAAATGGAAGGGCGACGGCGCGGCGAATGTGTGGAACATCAGCGCGCCGAACTTCCTCGACGGCACCAACGCCACGGCGTTCAGCGCGGGCGACAACGTGCTCTTCGACAACTCCGGTTCCAACTCGCCCGCCATCAACCTCACGGCGGCGGTCGCGCCGTCGAGCCTCGAAGTCAGCGCCGCGAAGAACTTCACGTTCGGCGGAGTCGGCGCGCTGACCGGCGGCGGGCCGTTGCGCAAGTCCGGTTCCGGCACGCTCACGCTCACGACGACGAACAGCGCGTTCACCGGCATCATCGAATTGAGCGGCGGCATGCTCGCGCTGGGTGGCGGCGCGAGTCTGGCGAGCAGCAACCTGAGCCTCAGCGGCGGCGCGACGTTCGGCCTGCCGGCCAGCGGTGCGGCGGTGACATTCGGCGGCGCGGTGGACCTCGAGCCGGGCCAGACGGCGAACATCACGTCGGGCGTGTTGAGCAGCCGCCTGGCCGGCAACTTCACCGGCGGCGATGACACCGTGTTGAACCTCTCTGGCCCGATGAGTTTCGAGGGCGCGACCTCGGCGCAACTCGACGGCTTCACCGGACTCATCAACCTCAACCCCGGCGCGACGCTGCGCTTCTCGAGGGCCAGCAGCGGCAACACCTTCGGCTCACTCGCGCCGCGCTTTATCATCAACGGCATGCTGCAACCGCGCAACGCGGGCAACACCATCCGCCTCGGCGCGCTGAACGGCGCGGGCACGCTGGCTGGATCGCAGTCCGTGGACGGCACGGGCATGATCACGTTCGAGGTCGGCGCGGACAATGCGGACGGCACATTCACCGGCGTCATCAGCAGCGCCTCCGCCGCGCCGGGCAGCACCGTGGCGCTCACCAAGTCGGGCGCGGGACGGCAGACACTCCGCGGAATCAACACCCACACCGGCCCGACGACAGTTGCGGCGGGCAGCCTGTTCATCAACGGCACGAACGTATCCAGCCCGGTCGTAGTTTCGAACGCGACCGAGCTCGGCGGTTCAGGGCGCATCGGCGGGCTGCTCACCGTGAACAGCGGCGGCTTCCTCTCGCCCGGCGACCCGGTTGGCACGCTGACACTCGCCGGCGGGCTGACGTTGAATGGCGCGACGCTTTACTTCGACCTGGCCAACGTGACAACTCCGGGGGGCGGGGTGAACGATTTGCTCGCCATGACCGGCGGCACGCTGACCTTGAGCGGACAGAGCACGGTCATTCCGAATCCACTCAACGGAGTTCTGGCGCAAGGCGGCTACACGCTCATCAACGGCGGCAGCGCCACGGCCGGCGGCGCGGCGAATCTCTCTTGGGGCGGGACGGTCGGTGGGCGGCAGATTTTCACGTTCGACACGAGCGTGGCTGGACGCGTCGCGCTCGTCGTGGGCGGCACGCCGCCCGCGAGTCTGGTCTGGCGTGGGTTCACGAACGGCAACTGGGACTTCGCCACCACCAACTGGTTCAACAACGCAACGCCCGACGTGTTCTTCGATCACGACACGGTGCTGTTCGACGGCACCGGCGCGAGCCGGCCAACGGTGAGCTTCACCACGGCCATCACGCCGTTCGCCGTGACCGTCAACGCGGCGAACACATACACGTTCAACGGGCCGGGCGCGCTGGCCGGGGCCGGCCCGTTGAACAAATCCGGTTCCGGCACGCTGAACCTCAACACGACGAACAATGCCTTCGCCGGCGCGGTCATTATCAGCGGCGGCACCGTGTCGCTCGGAGCGGGCGCGAGTTTCGGAACGGGGCTGCTGACGCTGGGCGGCGGCGCGACGTTGAACCTCGCGGGCAGCCTACAGTTCGTCGGCAACACGATTCATGTGCCCGCTGGGCAGACCGGCATCGTCGCGTCGAGCGGCGGACTGGGCAACGGGTTCAGCGGACGCTTCACCTCCGGCAGCAACGGCGTGCTGCGCGTCAACAACGGCGTGAGTTTTAGCGGGACCGATTCCACGCAGTTCGACGGCTTCACCGGCACCATTCAAATCCAGCCCGGTGCGACGTTCCGCTTCTCGGCGAACAGCGGCGGCAACACCTACGGGTCGCTCAATCCCACGTTCGTCATCAACGGCACGTTGCAGCCGCGCAACGCCGGCAACTCCGTGCGTCTCGGCGCGCTCTCCGGCACCGGCACCATCGCTGGCCCACAGTCCGCCTCCGGCACCGGCCCCACGACCTACCTCATCGGAGGCAACAACCTCGACGTGACCTTCAACGGCGTCATCAGCAGCAACACCACCGTGCCCGGCAGTCTCGTCGTGCTGCGAAAGATTGGCACCGGCACGCTTACGCTGAATGGCAACAACACCTTCAGCGGCGGCACGACTGTCGAGGCTGGGGCGCTGATGGTGAACAACGTGGCGGGCAGCGGCACCGGCTCGGGCGCGCTCACCGTCGCCGCTGGCGCGACGCTCGGCGGCGCGGGTTTCATCGGCAGCCCGACAACGCTCGCCGACTTTGCCACGCTCGCGCCGGGCACCGGCGTCGGCATGCTCACCTTCAACGACGACCTCGCGCTCGGCGAATTCTCCACATTGAACTTTGAACTCGGCACCAATCGCGACGCCGTGGTGGTGAATGGCGCATTGACGCTCGCCGGCACGTTGAATGTGCTGCCCGCCGCCGGTTTCGGCCCGGGAACTTACACGCTGTTCACCTACAACCTGACGAATACCTTCAACGACAGCGGCCTCACGCTCGGCAGCACGCCGCCGGGCCACGCCTGCCTGCTCTCCACTGCCACGCCCGGCCAGGTGAAGCTGATCGTGCTCGCCGCTTCCTCGAACCAACTGGTGGACGTGAGTTTCGTTCCGCCCGGCACCGTGTGGAAATATTTCGCGCAGACCAACGATCTCGGCACCGCGTGGCGCAGCAACGCGTTCAACGACGCGGCGTGGCCCGCAGGTGCGGCCATGCTCGGCTTCGGCGACGCGAACGGATTGCTGCCGGACACCGTCATTGCAAGCAACCGCCAGTGGACGACTTATTTCCGGCGCACGTTCTTCGTGGCCGACGCGGGCCGCGTGCTCGCGCTCGACGCACAAATCCTCCGCGACGACGGCGCGGTCATCTATCTCAACGGCGCGGAAGTCTGGCGCGACACGAACATGCCCGGTGGCGTCATCACCAACCAGACGCCCGCGCTCATCGCCCTGGGCGGCTCGGCCGAATCCACCTGGCTCGCCGCCCCGCTCGATCCGGCGTTTCTGCTCACCGGCACAAATGTCGTCGCCATCGAAGTTCACCAGAACGCCACCACCAGTTCCGACCTCTCAATGGACTTCGAACTGAACGCCACGGCCCTGACACTCACCAACACGTTGCTCGCCATCGCGCGCGCGGGAAATTCGCTGGAGCTTTCCTGGCCCGCCGACTTCGCCAGCTATTTCCTCCACTCCGCCACCAACCTCGCCCCGCCCGTAACGTGGACGCCGCTGACCAACGCGCCCGCGTTCACGAACGGCGCGTGGCGCGTGACCCTGCCCGCCGCTACCAACGGCCAGCGGTTCTTCCGTCTGCAGGGGCCGTGAGGCAGTCCGCATTCCCGCGCTTTGCTTTTGGCATGGCTTGTGCAACATCCGGCGCATGAAGACGATTGCGTTGCCTCCCTTCGATTACCAACCGAAGCCTTACACCGGCCCCTCCGCTGATGACGTGCTCGCGCGGCGCAAGCAGGTGCTCAATCCCGGCCTCTTCCTCTACTACAAGAAGCCGATCATGTTCGTGGAGGGGAAGGCGCAATACATCTTCGACGAGAAGGGGCGGCGCTATCTCGACGCGCTCGGCGGCATCGTGACCATCAGCGTCGGGCATTGTCATCCGCATGTCGTCGCGGCGGCGAACAAGCAGAATGAAACGCTTCAGCATTCGACGACGATTTATCTGCACCCGAACATCGTGGAGTTCGCGGAGAAGCTGACCTCGAAAATGCCTTCACCGCTCAAGGTCTGTTACTTCGTCAACTCCGGCTCCGAGGCCAACGACCTCGCGCTGATGATGGCGCGCGCCTACACCGGCAACTTCGACGTCGTCGCGCTGCGCAACTGCTACCACGGCGGCGGTCAGTCCACGATGGGACTCACGGCGCATTCGACGTGGAAGTTCAACGTGCCGCACAGCTTTGGCGTGCATCACGCCATCGCACCCGATCCGTATCGCGGCCCGTGGGGACGCGACGATGCGGACGCCGGCAAGAAATACGCCGCCGATGTGAAGAGCGTGATTGATTACGCCACGTCGGGCCAGGTCGGCGCGTTCATCGCCGAGTCCATTCAAGGCGTCGGCGGCTGCGTGGTGTTTCCCGACGGCTACTTGCAACAAACTTACGCGCACGTTCGCGCGGCGGGCGGCGTGACCATCGCGGACGAAGTGCAGGCGGGCTTCGGGCGCACCGGCACGCACTTCTGGGGCTTCGAGACGCAGGGCGTCGTGCCCGACATCGTGACGATGGCGAAGGGCATCGGCAACGGCTGCCCGCTCGCGGCCGTCGTGACCACGCCGGAGATCGCGGCCGTGGTGAGCAAGCGCATTCACTTCAATACCTTCGGCGGCAACCCCGTGGTGTGCGCACAAGGCAAGGCCGTGCTCGAAGTGATTGAGCGCGAGAATCTCCAAGCCAACTGTCTGAAGATTGGCGCGCACCTGATCGCTGGATTGGAACGACTCAAGACCAGGCACAACATCATCGGCGATGTGCGCGGCAAGGGTTTGATGCTCGGCATCGAACTGGTGAAAGACCGCACGACGAAAGAACCGGCGAAGGCCGAGTGCGCGCAAGTGCTGGAGAAGTGCAAGGACCTCGGCCTGCTCCTCGGCAAAGGCGGCTTGCAAGGCCACACGATTCGCTTCGCGCCGCCGATGATCATCAACCAGGCCGACGCGAATTTCATTCTCGAATGTTTGGATGAGTCGCTGTCAGCACTGTGAGTCTTGTGATTAACTCGCGCAACAAAGCGGCGCTGAAGCGACCGCACTCCAAACGCTCCACGAGTCACGAGGCGTTGGATGCTGCGCGCCAGCGTTTGGAGTGCGGTCGCTTCA
>JANNGC010000714.1:0-1779 GCA_031380445.1 Pedosphaera sp. | reverse complement strand
CTTTGTGTCTGACATCCCGAGCAAGCTGGAAGAAATTCAGACCCTCATTGCCAAGATCGACATTCCTGTGCGCCAAGTGTTGATCGAAGCCCGCATCGTCGAAGCCGACGACAGCTTCGGCCGGTCACTCGGCATCAAGCTCGGCGCTACCGACGCCCGTGGCACCCCCACCCGCCGCGGGATCAGCATCGGCGGCAACTACGACGCCATTGGCGTGCAGACCGGCCAGATCGCCGGGCCGATCGACTTCCAGCCCAACTCGCAGTTCGTCAATCTGCCGGCCAATGTGGCCACCGGCTTCAACGGCGCGTCGGCAGGCAGCTTCGCGCTGGCGTTGTTTGGCGCCAGCGCCAACCGCTTCCTGAACCTGGAGCTCTCCGCACTGGAAGCCGAGGGCAAGGGCAACGTGGTGTCCAGCCCGCGCGTCGTCACCGCCGACCAGACCAAGGCGCGCATCGAGCAGGGCGAGGAAATTCCGTACCAGCAGGCCACCTCCAGCGGCGCGACCTCGATCTCGTTCAAGAAGGCCAGCCTGCGCATGGAAGTGACGCCGCAGATCACGCCCGAAGGCAACGTGATCCTGGACCTGGAAGTCAACAAGGACAGCCGTGGTGCCTTGACGGCAGCCGGCCCGGCCATCAACACCAAGCAGGTCAAGACGCAGGTGCTGGTCGAGAACGGCGGCACGGTGGTGATCGGCGGCATCTTCCAGCAGGACGAGCGCAACGAGATCAACAAGGTGCCGCTGCTGGGCGACATTCCGATCATTGGTTATCTGT
Source organism: Pedosphaera sp. (assembly GCA_031380445.1). Taxonomy (GTDB): domain Bacteria; phylum Verrucomicrobiota; class Verrucomicrobiia; order Limisphaerales; family SIBH01; genus JANNGC01. The sequence goes on along the minus strand of JANNGC010000714.1, from coordinate 1,000 downwards.
TCCAGAACCGTGTGCGCACCACCAACAAGACCGAATTGCTGATCTTCATCACCCCGAAGATCGTGACCGACCGCTCGGCGGCCCGATAGGTTTGGATACCTCGATACCGACACGGGCTGCCAAGATGCCTGTCGCCTGATCGACGCAGGGAAGCGAACATGATGATTCTTCGACGTCTTTTTTCAGTCTGCACTCTCCTGGCGCTAGCCGCTTGCGGCGGCGGTGGGGGCAGCGGCGGCAGTCCAGGTTTCGGTAACGGGCCGACCAACCCTCCGACCACCGGTGGGACTGTGGCTGACTTGGTAATTGTGCTTTCATCGAGTACCTTGGTGAACAACACCACGACGCCGGTTTCTGCAACGGTCACCGCGTTGGATGCCAACCGCAACGCCATCAGCGGCGCCAGTGTGACGCTGGCCGCGGATTCGAACGCCGTCGTCACGGTCACTTCCGGGACCACGACGAACACGGCCGGCCAGTTGCTGGCGACGGTGAGCTATGGTTCGGACAAAACGCCGCGGACGGTCAAACTGACCGCCACATCAGGCAGCGTGAGCAAGACGGCGAACCTGCAGATCGTCAACGGTGCCTCGGCGCAACCGGCGGCCATCGACCTCATCGCCACCGCGAATTCGGTAGGAACGGGCGGCGACGAGGTCACCGTACAAGCTTTCGTCAAAGACGCCAGCAACAACGCGCTGGCCAATGCACCGGTGGTCTTCACGTCCAGCACGGGCACGCTCGCCAACGTCAGCGCCAACACCAATTCATCGGGTGTGGCGACGGCAACCTTTTCGTCGGGTTCGAACAAGGCCAACCGCACCGCAACGGTGACGGTGACTTCGCAGACGGTCAGCGCGACGCTGTCGCTGCCCATCGTCAACACCAAGCTCGTGCTCTCGGGCCCATCTTCGGTGGTTCTCGGCAATACGATCGAGTTCACCGTCATCGCCACCGACTCGAAGAACAATCCGATTTCTGGCGCCACGATCACCAGCGC
>JANNGC010000688.1:0-2617 GCA_031380445.1 Pedosphaera sp. | reverse complement strand
CAGTCGTGAGGCTTTTCGAGGTCGGATCACCGCCGTGACATTTTTCGCAGCCCACGCCGCTTTTTTCGTGTTTGGAGTTTTTCCCGTCTGCCCTAATCTCGACTCAATGATTGAGCCTTTGCCCAAGCCGGATGTGATTTTGACGCACGAGAGCGACCTTGACGGGTTGCTTTCCGGCCTGCTGTTGCAGCGCCTAGCCCGCCATCTCTTCGGTCAGGACGTGAAGCTGGAGGCGTATCACTATCAGGCTTGGAAGACGCGCGAGCTGCGCGAGAAGTGCGCCTGGGTCTGCGATTTCAGCTTCGAGGAACGCCTCGACAAGCCGGGCTGGGTCGTCATCGATCATCATCCGAACGCCTTCACCTGCAAGAACGCGCGCCTCATCCACGACCTCACCAAGTCCGCGGGCTCGTTGTGCTACGACCTCTGCGTGGAACAGGGTCTCGGCACGCCCAAGCTCGACCGACTCGTGCATTGGAACAACGTCTCGGACTTGTTCCTGGAAGCGGACCCGGAATTCCACACCGCCGGCGATTACGCGAATCTGGTCAAGGTTTACAACTTTTGGAACCTCCACGAATTGATCAACGGCGACCCCGAGCGCATCGTGGACCATCCGTTGCTCGAAGTGATGACAGTGAAGCGCCGCGTGGAAGACCCGCTCGGTCTCGAGTGGAGCCGCAAGCACGTCATGTCCCTCAGCCCCGCCGTGGGCTACGTCGATACGGTCGTGGGCAACACCAACCTCATCGTCCATCAACTGCTCGAATCCGGTTCGTGCCGCTTTCCCGTCCTGCTCACACTCTTCAAGAAGTCGAACAACCAGATGATCGCCAGCCTGCGCAGCCGCAACGGCGAGGCGCAGAAGGTGGCGGAGAAACTTCAGGGCGGTGGCCATGCCAACGCCAGCGGCGCGGTGCTGCCCCGCTCGGTGCGCAACGTGGGCGAGGCGGTGGAATACCTGAAACGCGTGCTCAACCCCGCGCCCAGTTCCCAGTCGGCCTTGAACAGTCTGGAAAGTTTGTTCGCCTCCATCGAGACGAAGAAGTAGTTCGCCATTGCCCGCCCGGCGGAAGCTTCCTACGGTTCACGGCACATGGCTGATACAAACGCACCGCGCGCCGACGGACGACGCGCTGACCAGATTCGTCCGCTCCGCTTTCAAAACGACATCGCGCCCTACGCGACCGGTTCCACGCTCATCGAGTGGGGAAACACGCGCGTCATCTGCGGCGTCACCGTCGAGGAATCCGTGCCGCGCTGGATGAAGGAACAGGGCGTGGTCGGCGGCTGGATCACGGCCGAGTATTCGATGCTCCCCTACTCCACGCTGACCCGCAAACCGCGCGACATCTCCAAGGGCAAGCTCGACGGACGCTCCTCGGAAATTCAACGCCTCATCGGACGCGCCATGCGCGCCGCCATCGACTTGGAAAAAATCGGCACGCGCACCATCTGCGTCGATTGCGATGTGTTGCAGGCCGACGGCGGTACGCGCACCGCCGCCATCACCGGCGCGTATGTCGCCCTCTCGCTCGCGGTGCGCAAGCTCACCGAGGCGGGCAAGCTCACGGTCAACCCGCTCCTCAGTCCCGTGGCCGCCGTCAGCGTCGGCATCGTGCAGGGCGTGGCCCTGACCGACCTGTGCTACACCGAAGACGTGGCCGCCGCCGTGGACATGAATGTGGTCATGAACGCCGCCGGCCAATTCATCGAACTGCAAGGCACCGGCGAGGAATCCACCTTCAGCCGCGCGGAGCTTGACCTGCTTCTCGAACACGGTCGGACGGGCGTGCTACAATTGCTGGAGGCGCAGAAGATCGCGTTGAACGGCGTCCAAGCAGGCTAGCCACAGTTTGAGGATGAAAGTCACTCCATCGAAGCGGCGTGAACGTCGCGCTCCGGCGTCCCAAGCGCTCTGGAAAGTTTCCGTCAGCATCGCTCCAGAGTCGGAGGACGCCGTGGTCGAAGCTCTGACCGTTCGATTCGGCCAGCCCGTGTCAGTCTTTGCCGATCTGGAGAAGCACACCACTGTGGCTTCGATTTATGTCCCCGAGTTCACGCGGGCCGATCGTGCCGCGTTGCGCGAGGTGCTCGCCACTGTCCGCGCCGCCGGACTGGATCTCGGCACCGGTCGCGTCTCCATCCGCAAAGTTAAACGAGAGAACTGGGCCGAGTCCTGGAAGCGCCATTTCAAGCCGCTGGAAATCAGCGACCGCCTGCTCGTCCTGCCCAGTTGGAGCCGCCGCCGGGCCAAGCGCGGCCAGACCGTGGTCATTCTCGATCCCGGGTTGAGTTTCGGCACCGGGCATCATCCGACGACGGGATTTTGTTTGCAGCAAGTGGCCGCCGCGCGCGGCACGGGCCGGCAGTCGTTGCTTGATGTGGGCAGCGGTTCGGGGATTCTCGCGATCTCCGCGCTCAAGCTCGGCTACGCGCCGGTGCAGGCGTTTGATTTTGATCCTGAGGCGGTGCGGGTGGCCAAAGAAAATGCCAAAGCCAACCAAGTGCGTCTGTCCGTTTCCCAGCAAGATCTGACGAGGCTTCCCGTGCGCGCGGCCGAACGGTTCACCGTCGTCTGCGCCAATCTGATGTACGATCTGCTCATCCAGGAACG
>JANNGC010000667.1:0-3489 GCA_031380445.1 Pedosphaera sp. | reverse complement strand
GATCCAACTCTCGAAGGCGACGAGACGGTTCTCGTGACGCTGACGGCGAATGTGAGCTACTTCCTCGGCTCGCCCGCGCAAGCGACCGTGATCATTCGCGACGATGACAATCCGCCGCCCACGATCAGCATCGTCACGCCGACGAACCAGCAGCTCTTCCTGCTCACGCCGACGAACGTGTTCATCACCGTGAGCGCGAATGATCCCGGCGGTTCCATCGCGAAAGTGGAGTTCTTCGCCGACGCCACGAACAAGCTCGGCGAGAGCGCGCTGGCTCCATTCGACTTCACTTGGACGAATGCGCCCGCCGGTTCCAACACGCTGACCGCACGCGCCACGGACAATCTCGGCGCGACCGCCGACTCCGCGCCCGTCGTCGTCATCCTCAACGCGCGGCCCAGCGTGGGCATCGTCAGCCCCGTGGCGGGCGCCACGTTCAGCGCGCCCGGCGCGTTCACGATCACGGCCTTCGCCAACGACGCGGACGGCGTGGTGACGCAGGTGCTGTTCTTGGCCAACGCGAGTTTGGTTGGCGCGGACACGAGCGCGCCGTTCAGCGCGGCGGCCAGCGGACTGGCGGCGGGCTCTTATTCGTTGCGCGCCGTGGCCTTCGATGATCGCGGCGTGGCTGTGACTTCTTCCGTGGTCAGCGTGGTGGTGAACCAGCCCGGCGTGTTCGACGACTTCGAGCCGGACATTGATCTCTCGCAGTGGTCGGCCTTCGGCGATGCGGCCTTCACGCTGGCGAACGCCAACGGCGGCAGCGTGTCGCCCTCGCGCTCGCTCTGGTTCGGCGGCGACATCGCGCGCTTCGCCACGACGCGCGCGGTGGACACATCGCTCGGCGGCAGCGTCGGCTTCCAACTGCGCCTCTCGAACGGCAGCGTGACCGACTGGGAAAACGCCGATCTGCCCGGCGAAGGCGTGGTGCTGGAATACTCGGTGAACGGCGGCGGCGCGTGGATCAACATCGCGACCTACGACACGCCGGGCGCGGCCTACACGCAAGGCTGGACGCCGTTCCAGATTCCCATTCCGGCGGGCGCGCAGACGGCGGGCACGCTCTTCCGCTGGCGGCAGGCGAGCTTCAGCGGCGGCTGCTGCGACCACTGGGCGATTGATGACGTGCAGATTCTCATCGGCCCCACGCCGCCGCAGATTGCGACGCAACCCGCCGGCGCGGCCACGACGGTGGGCGGCTCGGCGACCTTTGCGGTCAACGTCTTCGGCAGCGCGCCGTTCACGTATCAATGGCGCTTCAACGGCACGAACCTCGTCGGCGCGACGAACGCCTCGCTCGGCCTCGCCAACGTCTCGACCAACCAGGCCGGCCTCTACTCGGTCGCGGTCACGAACGCCTACGGGTTCGCCATCAGCTCGAACGCCTCGCTCGCCGTGCTGGAAGCGGGCGGAGAATATTTCCGCATCACGGCGCTGACGGCGAACAATCCCGGACTCGTCGAGCACGGTACGCCGACGGGCGATGATCGCGGCGGCATCGCGACCTCGGGCAACCAGGTCTTCGTCACCGGCGACAGCGCGACGGGACGTTTTGCCATCGGTGATCTTTCCGGCGGCGCGAGCGTGGGAGCGCGCTACGACGCGCTCGTCGGCGACTTGCGTTCGCAGACGGCCTACGCGCTCGGCACGAACGCGACCACGCCGGCGGTCAACAACAACGGCGTGGTCTTTCTCACGCACCTGCTGGAGCTGAACCAAAACACCGGCGCGCTGACCGGCGGCGCGATTCCGTTGACGCCGCCGATTTTGCTGAACGCCGTCAACAACTACGGCTTCTTCTCCGGCTACGGGCGCGTGGTCGTCCATGACGGCGCGCGCGTGAAACACATTTCGCTCCCGAGCGGCGTGGTCACAGACCTCGGCGCGATGGCGATGCCGTCGCATAATTTCTCCGAGAGCTGGGGCTTCTGGGGCGTGGCGGAGCTGGATACGAACGGTGTGGCGCTGGTCTATGCGCGCAACTCGCAAAACATCGCGCGCACGCGCGTGCCGTCCGGCGTGACGACGAATTTCGCAACCTTCGCCAACATCGGCGAGATCGCGTCGCTCACCGTGTCGGTGGCGCGCGGGCGCTGGTATTTCCACCACGAGGGGACGAGCCAGTTCGGCGGCAGCGATGAGTCCGTGGGTTACGCGGACGCGCAGTTCGAGCTGTCGCCCGGCAGCGGCGTGGCTCCGCAACTGATCCTCGCGCCGCAGCCCGCCGCCGTGTTGCAGGGCGCGAACGCGGGCTTTGCCGTCACCGCCGTGGGCAGCCCGGTGCTGGCGTATCAATGGCGGTTCAACGACGTGGATTTGCCCGGCGCGATTGCGCCGACGTTCACCGTGCTCGACGTGCAGGCGGACGAACTCGGGCTTTACACCGTGGTCATCACGAACGACTTCGGCGCGATCACGAGCGCGCCCGTGGCGCTGATCATCGGGCAGCCGCCGGTCATCACGGCGCAGCCGCAGAGCGTGACGGTGATGAGGGGGACGAACGTAAGCTTCATCGTGGGCCACACCGGCACGGGGCCGTTCACGTATCAATGGCGGTTCGACGGCTCGGACATCCTGCTCACCACCACAAACCGGATGGATCTGGCCGGGGTGGATTTTTATTACAATGGCCTGATCAGCGTGGAAGTGCGGAACGCCGTCGGCAGCGCGACCAGCTCGAACGCCGCGCTGGTCGTGCTCTCGCCGCCGTTCCTGGCCACGACGTTCAGCACCACGCGGCAGGCGTTGCGCGGGATGAACGTGACCTTCACGCCCGTCGTGGACGGCAACACGCCGTTCTTCTCGCAGTGGAGCCGGGGCGGCCTGCCGGTTTCCGGCGCGACGAATCTGACGTTTGTTCTCCCGAACGTGCAGCCGGCGGACACGGGGAATTATGTTTTCACCTGCACCAATCTCTACGGCGCGCTCGTCGTGACCGTCGCGGTGGACGTGGTGGAGGCGGACACGAACAGCTTCGCCATCGGCAGCCTCGGCACGAACAACGCCGTGGTCGCGGACGTGTATCCGACCGTGGGCTATTATTTCGTCAGCGGGCTGGCTTCGTCGCTCTCGAGCGTCTTCATGAACGGCTACGGCCAGAACAACACCGGCCCGGCGGGATCATTCTCCGCCGTGAACCTGTCCGGGGCGACACCGCTCGACAGCCAGCGCAACGGACTCGTCAGCGATTTGCGCGCGCGCAAAATTTATTCGCTCGCCACCGGTACCAATCTCGTCAGCGGCAACGGCGGCAACATCACCACCTTCGTGGAACTCGACCCCAACACCGGCGCGGCCACCACCAACGTCATCACGCTCTCGACCAATGTCATCAACCTCACGTCGTTCTCGGCGATCTTCTCCGGCTGGGGCCGCGCGGTGCTGCTGGATGGCAGCTCGCGCGTGTGGGACGTCGCGCTGCCCTCGGGCCAGGTGACCTATCGCGGGTTCCAGGCGTCCTTCAGTTACAACAGCTACCCGTTTGGCTAC
>JANNGC010000589.1:0-9147 GCA_031380445.1 Pedosphaera sp. | reverse complement strand
CTGGCCTACGTGCTGCCGAGCCGCGAGGAAACGTTTGGCCGCACCACGACCGAGGCGCTGGCCTCCGCGACGCCGTGTTTGCTGCAAGACATTCCCATCATGCACGAGATCGCGGGCGAGGCGGCGGTGATCGTGGACTTCAATAACCGGGAACTTGTCACCCGCACGCTGCGGCGTTTATACGAGGATGAATCGCTGCGCCGGCGGCTCGGCGTGGCGGGACTGGAGCGGTCGAAGAAATTCAGCTTCGAGAAGATGGCCGTCGAGCGCGTGGGCGCGGTCTTGCACTGGCTGGAAACGCGCCCGCAGTGACGCGGGGCAGGATTTGATTTCAGGATTCAATTCAACTTTGTGAAAAAAATATTCGTCACCGGCGCGGCCGGTTTCATCGGCAGTTCGCTCGTGGATGACCTGCTCGCGCAGGGCAAGGAAGTCGTGGGCTGGGACAATTTCTCCACCGGTCAGGAACGCTTCGTGGCCAACGCGCTGAAGCATCCGAACTACCAGCTCGTGCGCGGCGACAATCTTGACCTGCCCGCGCTCACCGCCGCGATGGCCGGCTGCGACACGGTGTTCCATCTCGCGGCCAATGCCGACGTGCGCTTCGGGTTGAATCATCCGCGCAAGGATTTGGACCAGAACACCATCGCGACTTTCAACGTCCTCGAAGCGATGCGCGCGAGCGGCGCGAAGGTCATCGCGTTCTCGTCCACCGGCAGCGTCTATGGCGAGGCGGAGATCATTCCCACGCCGGAGAATCTCGCCTTCCCGATCCAGACTTCGCTCTACGCCGCGTCGAAGGTCGCGGGCGAGACGCTGATTCACGCCTACTGCGAAGGCTTCGGACTCGAGGGCTACGTCTTCCGCTTCGTCTCGATTCTCGGCGAGCGCTACACGCACGGACACGTCTTCGATTTCTACAAGCAACTCACCGAGCATCCCGAGTATCTGAAAGTCCTCGGCGATGGCACCGCGCGGAAAAGTTACCTCTACGTGCAAGACTGCCTTGCCGCGATGCAGCATGTGATGAATGCCGGACTCGCGAAAAAGGCGAAGCACCGCGTCGAAGTTTTCAATCTCGGCACCGATCATTACGTGCAGGTGAAGGACTCGATTGGTTTCATCTGCAAGACGTTGGGTTTGAATCCGCGTCTCGAATACGCCGGCGGTGATCGCGGCTGGGTGGGCGACAATCCGTTCATCTTCCTCGAAACCGCGAAAGTCCGCGCCACCGGCTGGGCCCCGAAGCTCACCATCGAGCAAGGCATCGGGCGCACGCTGCAATGGTTGCAGGCGAACCGCTGGGTGTACGAACAGCGTGGCCATGTTTGACGGCGGGCGATGCTCTTAGGCCAAAACTGAACTTTACCCAAAATCCCGTTTCCCGTACTAGGGAACAACCGAATGTCCGCCACCGCCCACAACGAGCTACTGCTGGAAAACCAGGCCGGAGCGGCTCCTGGAACCGACGCTCCCGAGGCGGGCGGCACCAGCATCTACCGCGTGTATCGGTCCGCGCTGCTTTCTCCGCAGCGCGTCCGTGAGTTGAGCCGGCTGCGTCCGGGGCGGGCGGTTTTGGACACGGTCTGGATGTGGACGGGGATCATTCTCGCGTGGGCCTTGGTGGCTTGGCACCCCGCCTGGTGGACGGTGCTGATCGCCATTCCGCTCGTCGGCACGCGCTACTACGGGCTGTTCATCATCGGCCACGATGGGATGCACCGGCGCGTCTTCGGCGATCAGCGGACGAATGATTTATTCTGCGACCTGTTCATCTTCGGACCCATTGGAGCCATCACCCGGATCAACAATCGCAACCATCTTCAGCACCATCTGCACCTCTCCACGGAACTCGATCCCGACCGGCACAAGCACGCGTGCTTCAATAAATCCACGCGGCCCGAATACCTCGGCTTCCTGAGCGGGCTGGCGAATTTGTATCCGGCCCTGCGCAACGTGTTCCTGAAAAAGAAAACCCCGGCCCGGAGCACGGAAGCCGGAGCGACGCGCCATTACACGGGCCGGGACGTGATGATTCTCCTCGGCTGGCAGGTGGCGCTGGTGGGCGGGTTGACGTGGGCCATCGGCTGGTGGGCTTTTCCGGTGCTGTGGCTGCTGCCGGTTTATGTTCACGCCTACCTCGGCGATTTGCTCCGCTCCTTCCTCGAACACGCGCACGCCGAGTCGGACGCCAAAGCGGACGAACACCGCCTCATCACCTACACGAGCCATCCGCTCGAACGGATTTTCTTCGCGCCCATGAACATGAACTGTCACGCCGCGCATCATCTCTGGACTTCGATTCCCTACTACAACCTGCCGGTGGCGGACCGCGAAATCCGGGCCTTGCCGGCGGCGCAAAGTCTGGAGTGGCGCGGCTCGTACCTGGGCTTTCTGCTGCGCTACTACTTCGCGCTGCCCTTGCCGGAATGCCGCCGCGCGACGGCCGGATCGTAAGATGGCGCACGCTTCCTCACCGCCCGCCGAGTTTCAACAGCGCGGTGCGCCGCTCATCGCCGTGGAACCCATTCCGCGCTGCCCGGTGTGCGGCGGGGAAACATTTTCCAACTTCGCGTCGGGCTTTGATTACGAGCTGCTGACCTGCGCGAACGAGTGGCAGTTCGTCGAGTGCCGCGCTTGCACCCACGTCTGGCTGCACCCCCGCCCGGCCATCGCCACTTTGCCGGTCATTTATCCGCCGCACTACTACGCCTACAATTACGCGAGCAACATCAACTCCATCGCGGTGAAGGCGAAGGCGCTGCTCGACCGCCGCAAGGTGCAGGGCATCGTCGCCGCGCTGGGTCGCGCGCCGCGCAGCTTCCTCGACATCGGCTGCGGCGACGGGCGCTTCCTGCGCTCGATGGAAAAGCTCGGCGTGCCGCGCGAAAAAAATTACGGACTCGAACTGGACGAGAAGGTCGTGGCCCCGCTGCGACGCGAAGGGTTTCAAGCCCATTGCGAGCGCGTGGAAGACTGCCAGCGCATTCCTGCGAACTCGATGGATGTGATCACGATGTTCCACGTCATCGAGCATGTGGATGATCCGTCCGCCGTGGTGGAACGCGCAGCGGGCTGGCTCGCCCCCGGCGGTGTGTTCGCAGTGGAGACGCCGAATCTCGACAGCCTGGACGCGCGCCGGTTTCACAAAACCTACTGGGGCGGCTACCACATTCCCCGGCACTGGAATTTGTTTCGCGCCCAGACGCTCGCGCGACTGCTGGAGGATCGCGGCTTGAAAGTCATCGGCACGCGCTACCAGACGGGCCATTCCTTCTGGATGTATTCGCTGCATCACTGGCTGCGTTACCACGGCACGCCCCGACCGGGCCTGGCCCGCTGGTTTGATCCGTTCAAAGGTCTGCCCGCCCTCGCGGCCTTCACCGCCTTCGACAAAATGCGCGCCGCCTTGGGCTGCAAAACGTCGGCCATGCTGATGCTCGCGACGAAACCGTAATCTCCCCAGACCAGCCGCACATGCTCAACCTGGTTCGCGCGTGGCTCGTGTTCTCCGCCGTGATGTGCTCGGCAGGATGGGGCTTGTCGCTGCTGCACCGGCTGGATGCCACGGGGTACGCGGTGGTCCTGGCGCTGCTCGGGGCGGGAATGATTTGGTGGATGCGAGTCTTGTCAGCCGAACGTCCGTGGCGCGAGCGGTGGCAGCGAATCATCAGCCGGCGCCGACGTTTTCGTCGCGGGCTGCCGCTCGTTTTTTTCATCCTGGCGACCGCGGTGGTGGTGGGCGGACTTCTGCACCCGCCGGTTCATGCCGACGCGTTGCAGTATCGGACGCCGCGTGTGCTGCACTGGCTGTCCGCCGGGCAATGGCATTGGATTCACGCCTGGGACCAGCGGCTGAATGTCATCAGTTGCGGCTTTGAATGGCTGACCGCGCCGCTGCTGGCGCTCACGCGCACCGACCGCTGGCTGTTTCTCGTTAATGCCTGCTCATACGTCCTGCTGCCAGGGCTGGTCTTTGGCGTGTTGAAACAGCTCGGCGTGAACCGGCGGGTGGCGTGGAACTGGATGTGGATTCTGCCGTCCGGCTGGGTCTATTGCCTGCAAGCGGGCGGCCTCGCCAACGATCAATTCGCCGCCGTGTACAGTCTGGCGGCGGTGTATTTCGGAATCCGCGCGCGCCAGAGCGGACGCTTGGCGGACGTGTGGTTTTCCCTCCTCGCGGGCGCGCTGATCACCGGCACGAAACAGACGAACGTGCCGCTCGCCTTGCTCGGACTGATCGCCGTCTGGCCTGCCCTGCGATTGTTGTGGCGGCGTCCGGTCGCGTCGCTGGGCGTGGCGGTGCTCGCGTTGAGCGCCTCCGCCGCGCCGATGATTGGACTCGATCTTTATTACACCGGCTATTGGACGGGCTGGTCTCCGGCGCAGTCGCTTCAGCCCGCGTCTCCGCTCGTGGGCGTGGCGGGAAACGCGTTCGTGCTGACCCTCTACAATTTCATGCCGCCGGTGTTTCCCTTCGCCAACCAGTGGAACGTGGCGCGCACGGAGTTTCTTCAATCCTCGTTCGGCGAACCGTTCCGCTCGTTTGAAATGTTCGCCAACCTGCCGCGCGCGGCGGCGGAACAAACCGCCGCCTTGGGCATCGTCGTCTCGCTGCTCCTGCTCGTCGCGTTCCTGGCCGGCTGGAAAAAACGCGGCGCGCGGAAGCCCGCAGCCGGCCCTTGGTGGAGCACGCCCCGGCTGATCCGCGCCGCGTCCTGGTGTCTGCTGCTGCTGTTCATGGCCAAGGTGGGCAGTTGGAACGCGCCGCGTTATCTGGCCGCGTATTATCCGTTTCTGCTGCCCACGTTTCTGCTCGGAGCCGGACAGGTTGGTGTGGTGCGTTCACGCTGGTGGCGGCGGGCCGCGCTGGCCGGAATGATCCTGACGATGACGATGGTGGTCTTCTCCCGCCAGCGTCCGGTGTGGCCGATGCAAACCATGGCCAAGATTCTGGAGCGGCAATTTCCCCAATCCAAACTGGTGCAAAAGATCGGCCCGGCTTACCGGTTCCCGGCCAGCCTCTCCGAACCGTTGGAGGCGGGCCTGCTGGAGAAAATTCCGACGACGGAAAAAGTCATCGGCTACGCCACACGCATCGGCGGCCTCGACCGGCAGCTCTGGTTTCCGCTCGGCCAGCGGCGCGTGGCATACGTGCGCGCCGAGGACCCGCCCGACCGCCTGCGCGCGTTGGGTGTCACTTACCTCCTCGTGGATGCGGGCGCGCTTCAGTACTCGAATCTGCGGCTGGAAGACTGGCTTCAAAGATACGACGCCGAACGGATCGCCACCATGCGCCGCTCCTTTGGACCGGACTTGCCAGAACTGGAATGCCACCTCCTGCGCCTGCCTGCCGCTGGTCCCGCCGCGAAATGATTTCGCTCGCGCAAAATTGTGTGCAACATGCGCCGGACAAAACCGAGCGCCCATGAGCGAACCCATCGAACTCAGCATCGTGATGCCCTGCCTGAACGAGGCGGACACGCTGCTTACTTGCATCGAGAAAGCGCAGCGCGCCATCGCCACCGCCGGACTCTCCGCCGAAGTGATCATCGCGGACAACGGCAGCACGGACGGTTCCCAAGCCATCGCCACAAACGCCGGCGCGCGCGTCGTGGACGTGTCCGCCCGCGGCTACGGCAACGCCCTGATGGGCGGCATCGCCGCCGCCCGGGGCCGCTACGTCATCATGGGCGATGCGGATGACAGCTACGACTTCCTCGAGATTTTCAAATTCGTCGAACAGCTCCGCGCCGGCGCCGAACTCGTCCAAGGCTGCCGTCTGCCGTGGGGCGGCGGGCAAATCAAACCCGGCGCCATGCCGTTCCTGCACCGATGGTGGGGCAACCCCATGTTCACCCTCATGGCGCGCTGGTGGTTTCACGCGCCCACGCACGACATCTATTGCGGCCTGCGCGGCTTCACCAAGGAACTCTACGAACGGCTCGAACTGCGCTGCACCGGCATGGAGTTCGCCACGGAAATGATCATCAAGGCCAGCCTCTACGGCGCGCGCATCGCCGAGGTGCCCATCACGCTCCATCCCGACGGTCGCAAGTCGCACGCGCCGCATCTGAAAACGTTTCGTGACGGCTGGCGCACGCTCCGGTTCTTCATCCTCTACAGTCCGCGCTGGCTCTTTCTCACGCCCGGCCTGCTGCTCGTGGTCCTGGGTTTGATCGGCTACGGACTCGTGCTCTCGCGCGTGACGATTGGCGGCGTTGGCTTCGACGCCCACTCGCTGCTCTTCGCCAGTCTCGGACTGATCACCGGCTACCAGTCCGTGGTCTTCGCCATCTTCACCAAAACCTTCGCCGTCAATGAAGGACTCATGCCGCGCGATGTGCGGCTGGAATCTTTTTTCAAAGTGGTGAATCTCGAACGCGGCCTGATCGCCGCCGCCATCGTGCTCGCCCTCGGTCTCGCGCTGCTCGGCTGGGCCGTGAACGAGTGGCGGCTCACCGGCTTCGGCCATCTCGACTACGCGCGCATGATGCGCGTCGTCATTCCCGGCGCGACGCTGACGACGCTGGCGGTGCAAACCATTTTCTCGAGCTTCTTCATCAGTCTCCTTGGGATGCAACGCCGATGAGCCAGTCGCCCAGCTACAAAAACCCGGAGTTCGACGAGTTCGCCGAGAACTACGACGAGGCGTTGGAGAAGGGCATCGCGATCTCCGGCGAGCCGAAAGAATACTTCGCCCAGGCCCGCGTGGACTGGCTGGCCCGCCGCTTCGCCGCGAAATCTTTTCAACCGCAGCGCGCGCTGGACTTCGGCTGCGGCACCGGCACGGCCACGCCGTTCCTGCTGACGCTGAATGGACTGGAGCAATTGACCGGCCTCGAAGTCTCGGCCAAATCCCTGGAGGTCGCCCGCAAACTTCACGTCTCAGACCGTGTCCAGTTCCGGCTCTGCGATGACTTCGTCCCGGCTGGCGAGATGGACTTCGCCTTTTGCAACGGCGTGTTCCACCACATCCCGCCCACCGAGCGCGCCAAAGCCGTCCGCTACATTTTTAATTCCCTGCGGCCCGGCGGCGTGTTCGCGCTCTGGGAGAACAATCCTTGGAACCCCGGCACGCGCTACATCATGAGCCGCATCCCTTTTGACCGCGAGGCCATCATGCTCTCGCCGTCCGAGTCGGCGCGGCTGCTGCGCGACGCGGGCTTTCAAGTTTTGCACACCGATTTTCTTTTCTTCTTCCCGCGCGCGCTGCGCTTTTTGCGCGGGCTGGAGACGCTGTTCCGCGCGCTGCCGCTCGGTGCGCAGTATCTCGTGCTGGCGCAACGTCCCGTGTGAACTTTTTTCCATGAACCTCACCGTCCTCGGCCTCTGGCATCTCGGCTCCGTCACCGCCGCGTGCTGCGCGAAACACTTTGATGTCACGGGACTCGACTTCGATGACGCCGTGGTCGGCGGTTTGCAACAGGGCCGCGCGCCCATCGCCGAGCCGGGGCTGAACGAACTGCTCGCGGCCGGGCTGGCGAAAAAATCCGTACGCTTCACCACCGACGCGAAAGCCGCGTGCGCGCAGGCCGACGTGCTGTGGATTTGCTACGACACGCCGGTGAACGATGGCGACGAGTCGGATGTGGCGTTCGTTTTGGAGCGCGCGCGGCGGGCGCTGCCGCATCTGCCGTCGGGCGCGCTGGTGCTGATCTCGTCGCAGCTTCCCGTTGGTTCGTGCGCGGTGCTGGAGAAAGAATTTCCCCAACTGCACTTCGCCTGCTCACCCGAAAACTTGCGGCTCGGCAAGGCCATTGATGCTTTCGAGAAAGCCGACCGCGCCGTCGTCGGCATCCGTACGGACGCGAAGCGGGCGTTGCTCGAACAACTGTTCAAGCCTTTCGCAGCGCAGGTGCAGTTCATGCGCACCGAATCGGCGGAGATGGTGAAGCACGCGCTCAATTCCTTCCTCGCCGTCAGCATCACCTTCATCAACGAGATCGCGCGCCTCTGCGAACACGCGGGCGCGGATGCGAAGGAAGTCGCCGCCGGTCTCAAGAGCGAACCGCGCATCGGTCCGCGCGCCTATCTCGGGCCGGGCGGACCGTTCGCTGGCGGCACGCTCGCGCGCGATGTCGTGACCCTCTCGAAACTCGGCGCGGCGCGCGGCGAATCGCTCTCGCTCATTCCCGCGATCAAGGAGAGCAACGACCTCCATCGCGGCTGGGCCTTCCGCAAACTCCAGTCGCGCCTCGGCGACGTGCGCGGGAAAACCATCGCCATCCTCGGCCTGGTGTACACGCCGAACACCGACACGCTCCGCCGCAGCAACGCCGTGGAACTTTGCCAGCAACTGGTGCAAGCCGGCGCGCGCGTCGTCGCCTTCGATCCCGCCATCAAAAAATCATCCTCAGAACTGGACGGCGTGACTCTCGCCGCGACTGCGGAGGCCACGCTGCTTCAAGCCGACGCCGCCGTGGTCTGCACCGAGTGGCCGCTGTTCCGCGAACTAAACTGGCCGCAGGCCGCCACGCAGATGCGCCGCGCGCTCGTCGTGGATGCCAACCGTTTTCTGGAAAAGCCGTTGCAAGGGATCGCCACGGTCGAACACATTTCCGTCGGACGCACATGAAACAACTCGAGGGGCGCAACGCCATCATCTCCGGGGCCAGCCAGGGGCTGGGCAAAGCCATCGCCGAACATTACGTGCGCGCGGGCGCGAACGTCCTGCTCTGCGCGCGCAGCAAGCCCGAGCTTTCCGCCACGCAAAAGGAACTCGCCAAGTCCGCGCCCGGCCAGAAAGTCATCGCCCACGTCGGCGACGTATCGGACGAGACGCAAGTTCACGACATCGTGGATTACGCGCTCAGCGAGTTCGGCACCATTCACGCCCTCGTCGCGAACGCCGGCATCTACGGCCCGATGGGGCCGACCGAGAGCGTGGACCTCGACGAATGGCGGCGTGCCATGGACATCAACCTCTTCGGCTTCCTGCTCCCCGCGCGCGCGCTGATCCCGCATTTCAAAGCCAACCAGTCGGGCAAGATCGTTGTCATCACGGGCGGCGGCGCGACCAATCCCTTGCCGAACATCAGCGCCTACGCCGCGAGCAAGGCCGCCGTCGTGCGCCTGATGGAAACGCTCGCCGAGGAATTGAAACCGCACAACGTGGACGTGAACGCCATCGCCCCCGGCGCGCTC
>JANNGC010000541.1:0-4838 GCA_031380445.1 Pedosphaera sp. | reverse complement strand
GGCCCCGGCGCGGTGACTTCGAGGTCATTGAGCGTGATGCTGCCAGTGTCCGCCTTGATCAAGCCGGCGATCATGGAGATGAGCGTGGTCTTGCCCGCGCCCGAGTAGCCGACGATGGCCACGAACTCGCCCTTCTCGATGGAAAGGTTGATGTCCCGCAGCACGGTCGCACCGCCGAAGCTCTTGGAGACGTTTTTTAATTCAAGAAAAGCCATACGCTTACGCGGTCTTGAAACGCCGTTCCACCACGCTCATCAAGCGGTCAAGCACGAGGCCCACGATGCCAATGGTGAGGATGCAGAGGATGATGCGCGAGTAGCTGCCCGCGTTGTATTCCTGCCAGAGAAAGCCGCCGACACCGGGGCGGCCAGTCAACATTTCCACGGCCACAATCACCAGCCACGCGATGCCCAGCGAGAGACGGAAGCCGGTGAACATATAGGGCATCGTCGCCGGCAGCATCACCTTGAAGAGCGTCTTCGTGCGCGAGAGTTTCAACACCTTCGCCACGTTCAAATAATCCTGCGGAATCGCGCGCACGCCGACCGCCGTGTTCATCACCGTCGGCCACATCGCGCACACCGCGATGGTGAAGAGCGCGGCGGCATCGGACGCGCCAAACGCGGTCTTGCCCGAGCCGTCCATCAGCTTCACGGAACTGAACAGCACCAGGCCGAGCGGAAACCACGCGAGCGGCGACACGGGCCTTAGCACCTGGATGATCGGGTCCACCGCCTTCGTGAACGTCTTCGACAGCCCGAGGAAAAATCCCAGCGGCGTGCCGAGCAGCAGCGCGATGAAGTAACCCTGCGCCACCAGCCACAGCGAGAGTGAGGTGAAGGAGAGGATGCCTTGATCCAGTTCGCCGCGCTTGGCGAACGGCTGCGTGATGTAAGGCTTGCTCGCCTTCCACGTCTCGGTCGGCGTCGGGAGATCGGGTGAGATGCCGGTCTTCACCGTCTTCGTCACGACATCGCCGAAGTCATCCTTGCTCTTCTTCGTCTCGGTGTGTCCGGCGGCGATCTGCCAGATCACGAGGAACGCGACGAGTCCGACACAGGGAAGCAGGAAGCTGTCGAGCTTGAATCGTTTGATGAATTCCATGGTTCAACCTTTGAGACTCTTGACCGCAAACCCGGCGGCGTAGGCTTCCAAATCGCTCTTCGGATCAAATTTTCCGCCGTCGAAAAACTGCTCGGGCTTCTCGTCCACGCCGCCGTGGGCGTAGCCGATTTCCTTCATCGCTTCTTCGTAGATGTCCGTGCGCATGACCTGTTTCGCCACGCCAGCATAGTCGGGAGCGCCCTCGGTGAAACCCCAGCGGCGCAGTTGCGTGAGCCACCACTTGGCGAACTTCGCCTGCGGGTAGTTGCAGTTGCGGTCGCTGAAGGTCATGTAGTTCGGGTCTTTGAATTTGCGTCCGTCGCCCATGATGTATTTGCCCTGCAAGCGTCCGAGAATGGTCTCCGGGGGGCAGTTGATGTAAGTCGCGCCGCTGACGATCTTCGACTGCTCCTCGCGGTTCTCCATCTTGTCGAGCCACACGCTGGATTCGTGCAGCGCCTTGAGCACGGCCTTCACGGTCTTCGGGTTTTTCTCCGCGAACTCGGCGGTGAAGGCGCAAACTTTCTCCGGATGATCCTTCCAGATGCCCTGCGTGGTGATGGCGGTGAAACCAATTTCCTCATTGATGGCGCGCGCGTTCCAAGGTTCGCCCACGCAGAAGCCGTCCATCTTGCCGACCTTCATGTTCGCCACCATCTGCGGAGGTGGAATGGTGATGAGCGAAATGTCCGCGCCCGCGCCGCTCGCACTTCCAGGATGAATGCCGCCGGCCGCGAGCCAGTAACGCAACCACATCGCGTGCGTGCCCGGCGGAAAAGTCATCGCGAACGTCATCGGCGTGCCACTCGCTTTCGCCGCGTCCACCAAGGGTTTTAACGCCTTCGGGTCTTCGCCGACTTTGCCCGCGAGTTCCTTCTTCAACGTGATGGCCTGGCCGTTGCGGTTGAGAATCCACGGCACAATCATCGGCTTCTTTGGCGCGCCGCCGAGGCCCATCGTGCTCGCGATGGGCATCCCGAGCAGCATGTGCGTGGCCTGCAAATCATCGTTGGAAAGCGAGTCACGAATCGCCGCCCAGCTCGCGCCCTTCGCCACGGTGGAGTTGATGCCGTACTTTTTGAACAGCCCTTTCTCGTGCGCCAAGATGATGGAGGAACAGTCTGTGAGCGCGATGATGCCGAACTTCAGGTCCGCGCGCTCCGGTGCGTCGTTCGCATACACGCGGCCCATCCATCCTGGCGGCAGCCCAGCCAGCAGCGCGGTCGCGCCGGCGAACTTGGCGGTGCCGCGCAGAAACTGGCGGCGGTTGAGGGCGAGGGACTGTGGGCGTTCCGTTTTTTTCATGCTGGAGCTGATGCTTCTCAAAATCATTCCGCGGCGCTTTCGCAACCGCGTTACGCCCTCTTAGCTGCGACTGTGCCACGCGTCTCCGCCGCCTCGCATGTTCGCCCGCGCCCGACTGGGCGAACTGATGAAGTTGATTCATCAGATGCGCGCAGAGTCAGAAGTTCAATGGTTTGCCGCGCGTAAATGCAGGCGGAATGCGCGCGGGCAATAAAAAGCGATGTTCTCCACGAAAAACTTTCACATCGAACGCTGTCGCAAAACGTCCGACACACATGCGCGAATTTACGCACCGTGGAGATTTTGTGTGAGTGTCGGCGGACTACCCTCCGATGCGGCCACACTGTCAGTCCGCATGGATTAGTCCGCGCGGAAAGTTTCTTCCGCTGGCCGCGTCTTTCGCTAAAACTCGGCGAGTGCGCGTTAATCAATCAAACATTCTCAATCCATGAACCCCATCGAAGGCTCGGTCAGCATCCATCCCTATTTCAAAATCCGTCCCGGCCAGCACGAAGCCGCGCAAGCGCTGCTCCGCGAGTTCGTGGCGCAGACGGCGAGCGAGGAAAAAATGCTCTACTACGAGTTCACGCTGAACGGTGACATCATCTTCTGCCGCGAAGCCTACGTCGGCGCGGAAGGCGCGCTCGCGCATCTCACGAACGTGGGCGCGATTCTGAAAAAGATGGAGACCGCCACCGACCTGATGCGCCTTGAAATCCACGGCCCGGCGGCGGAACTGGAAAAGCTCAAAGGCCCGCTCGCCGGACTGAAGGTGGAATGGTTCGCCTATCAATGCGGCGTGACCAAGTGAGCGGCGGCGGAGCGCGGGTTTTCCAACCCGCAGCAATGTCCATAAACCGATGGCAGAAGAATCGTCGCTCGCCGCTCTCTCCTTCACGTTGCTGCGGGCTGGAAAGCCCGCGCTCCTTGGCAAGCGCCCGACTCTCCCCGTAGTGTCACGCACATGACGAAAGTGGTACGCGCCTCGGGCGCAAAAAAGACGAAGACGAAATCATCCCAACCCGTGAGCGTCGTGACCGGCGCGGCGGGTTTTCTCGGCTCGCATCTCACCGACTTGCTGATCTCGCGCGGGCACAAAGTGATCGGCATTGATAACTTCATCACCGGCGCGGTGGAGAACATCGATCACCTGAGCGGCAACCAGAACTTTCGCTTCATCCAGCAGGACGTCACCGAATTCATCTTTCTCCACGAGCCGGTGGATTACGTCTGGCACTTCGCGTCGCCGGCCTCGCCGATTGATTATCTCGAAATCCCGATCCAGACCTTGAAGGTCGGCTCGCTCGGCACGCACAAGGCGCTGGGACTCGCGAGGCAGAAGGGCGCGCGGTTTCTCATCGCGAGCACGTCGGAAATTTACGGCGACCCGCTGGTCCATCCGCAAACGGAAGAATACTGGGGCAACGTGAACACCGTCGGCCCGCGCGGCTGCTACGATGAGTCGAAGCGTTTCGCCGAGGCCATGACAATGGCCTACCACCGTGAACACAAAATCGACACGCGCATCGTCCGCATCTTCAACACGTATGGCCCGCGCATGAGGTTGCGCGACGGCCGCGTGGTGCCCGCCTTCATGGGCCAGGCGCTGACGGGCAAGCCGCTGACCGTTTTCGGCAAAGGCCAGCAGACGCGCAGTTTCTGTTTCTGCTCCGATCTCCTCGAAGGCATCTACCGCCTGATGATGAGCAACACTTCCGACCCGGTGAACATCGGCAATCCGCAGGAGCTGACCATTCTGGAATTCGCCGAGCGCATCATTCGCCTCACCGGCTCGAAGAGCAAAATCATCTACAAGCCGCTGCCGCAGGACGACCCCAAGCAACGCCAGCCCGACATCACGCGTGCCAAGACTATTCTGAAATGGGAACCGGTGGTGAAACTGGAGGATGGGTTAAAGCGGACGATTGAGTATTTCAAAGGGCGCGTCTGAGCGTTTTATGCTGGAGTCCCGGAGCGCGGGCTTTCCAGCCCGCAGCAAGCCGCCGAGTGTGGAGGCGTTGAAATGATTCGGAAGCGTGCCGATGCAGGCGGCTTGCTGCGGGCTGGAAAGCCCGCGCTCCGTGGAAATGCCGGTTGAACAAGCCGCTTTCGTCACGCAGTCTGGCGAGTGCCGCCACGCGGCAAACCATGACACCGCCGAAGCATTTCTCTCGCGCCGTCGCGCTGACGCTGGTCGTGGTGTTTTCTATTTCCGCCTTCGCGCAGTCGCCGCGCAACGAGCGCCTGCTTCAATCCGAACTCAAGCAGCAGCAGATTCAGAAGACCACGGCGCGCGTGGGCGATCAGTTGTCGGGCATCATCGGCGAGTTCGAGCGCAACGGGATCGCGGGCGAGGACGTGAAAGTGTTGCGCGCCATCCGCACGGTGTTGAACCGGTTGAGCGAGAAGGACATGGCGCAGGTCGTCAC
>JANNGC010000540.1:0-5550 GCA_031380445.1 Pedosphaera sp. | reverse complement strand
AGTTCGAAGCCCAGTTTCGCCGCCGCAAAAATCCACGACACCGGCATGTTGCACGCGCCGTCGCCGATGAAAGTCACGACCTTGCCCTGAATGGAGCCGAGCTTTTCTTGCAACGTGAAAATGTCCGACAACACCTGGCACGGGTGCTCGTCATCGGTCAGCGCGTTGATGGTGGGAATTTTGGAGAACTCCGCAAATTCCTCCACGTCGCTCTGCGCGAAGGTGCGGATGATCGCGCCGTGAATCATGCGCCCGAGCACGCGCGCGGTGTCCTTGATGGGTTCGCCGCGCCCGAGCTGGATGTCGTTCGCGTTGAGAAACATGACCTGCCCGCCGAGTTCGCGCACGCCGACCTCGAAGGACACGCGCGTGCGCGTGGAGGACTTGGTGAAAATGAGCGCCCACGTTTTGTGCGCAAGCGGCTGGTAGCTGCGGTCACTGCTGTTGCGGCGGCGCTTGAACATTTTGGCGCTTTCCAGAATCGCCTTCATGTCCGCCACCGGCAGCTTCTCCAGACTCAACAGATGTTTCATGGTTTCAAACCGGCCCGGCTGGGTCGGAAAAGCGAGACTGTTAATCACAATCGAGCGGGTACGTCACGCGGTAAGTTGGAAAGCTTTGAGGCTGTGCGAAGGGCGTGAGGCGTGAAAAATTCTGAGGCGTCCCTTCGCTGCGTGGCCCGGCGCGCGCGGAGCGACGACGCCCTGCCGCCTTCGGCGTTCTTGAAGAGCCGTGGCGAGATGCGCCGTCGTCGCTGTTCAGTCCGAGGCGGTGTTCAACTTCTGCATGGAACGATCATGCCAGCGCGACAGCAGCAGCGCCGCGATGGAGCCGAGCAAGGCCAGGCACATGTCCCATTGCGTGTCCCAGATGTCGCCCTGCGTGCCGAGGAAGGCGCTCGCGCCTTCGCCGGAAATCAGCGCCGTCCACCATTCGATCAGTTCGTAGAACGCGCTGAACGCGAGGCAGCAGGAGACGGCGAGCAGCGCGAGCGGCCAGCCGTGCAGCTTCAACTTTCGCACCAGAATTTCGCGCACGAAAATGGCCGGGACGAAGCCCTGTGCGACATGGCCGAGCCGGTCGTAGTGATTGCGCGCGAGATGAAACGCGTCGCGCGCCCAGTCGCCCAGCGGCACCTTCGCGTAGCTGTAGTGTCCGCCCACGGCGAGAATCAGCGAGTGAACCGCCAGCAGCCAGAGGCAGAGGTTGCTCAGGGGAAACTTCCGATACGTGAACGCAATAATTACGGCCCCAATCCACACCGGGAAATTCTCCAAGGCCCACGTCAGCCGGTCCGTCGAGGGTGACCAGCCGAGCAGCACTTGTTCCGCGAGGACGAGCGCGGCGATCAGCTTGAGCGTGCGGCTCACGCCATTTCCTTCACCACGCGGCGGAGTATCTCCGCGCCTTCGCTGGCTTGTGCGCGCGTGAGATTCAGCGCGGGCAGGAAGCGCACGCGCTGGGTGCCGGAGGGAATGGTGAGCAGGCCCGCGTCGTGCAGGCGGTTCACGAGCTGCGTCGCCGCCGCCTGATCGCGCGCGGCCAGCGCGGGGATGGTTGCCTTGTCCGCGAGTTCGATCCCGATCATGAAGCCGAGTCCGTGGACGCCGGTGATGACGTGCGGGAACTCGTCGGCCACGCGCTGAAGTTCGCTCTTGAGAAACGCGCCGGTGTTCCGCGCGTTGTCCGCGAGTCCGTCGCGTTCGATGACTTCAAAGATTTTGTTCGCCACCGCGCAGGCCAGCGGCGTGCCACCAAAGGTCGTGCCGTGCGAGCCGGCGTTGAGCAAATCCGCGTGCCGGTCGCGCACCCAGAACGCGCCGATGGGCAGGCCGCCGCCCAGCGACTTCGCCATCGAAACGGCGTCGGGCAGGAAGCCGTCCGCCGCGGAATGGCCTTCGAGGATGCGTTGGAAGCTCTGGTAACGTCCGGTGCGGAAATGTCCGCACTGCACCGCGTCCATGAGCAGCAGCAGTTTCTTCTCGTCGCACAGCGCGCGCAGGCCGAGCAGGTATTCCGGCGTGGCGGCGATGATGCCGCCTTCACCCTGGATGCCTTCGATCAGCACCGCCGCCGTCGCGGGCGTGATCGCGTTTCGCACGGCTGGCAGATCATTGTAGGGAACGTGAACGAACCCCGGCGTCATCGGGCCGAAGCCTTTCTTCACCTTGTCCTGTCCAGTGGCCGCGATGCCCGCGAGCGTGCGACCGTGGAAGGAATTCAGCGCGGTGATGATCTCAAAGCGTCCTTCGTCATGGCCGAAACGGCGCGCGAGTTTGAACAGTCCTTCGTCCGCCTCGCCGCCGCTGTTGCAGAAGAAAACTTTTCCCGGCGCGAGATTCCTCACGATGTTCTGCGCGAGGCGGCCCTGCGGCTCGTGGTAATAAAGATTCGAGACGTGCGTGAGCCGCTGCGACTGCTCGACGAGCGTCTGCGTGATTTCCGCGTTGGCGTGTCCGAGGCAGTTCACCGCGATGCCGCCGCCGAGATCGAGGTAGCGCTGGCCGCGCACGTCCCAGACGTAGCTGCCTTCGCCGCGCGTGAACACGAGGTCGTAGCGCGCGTAAGTCGGCACGACATATTTGCTGAACAGTTCCTTCACCGACTCGAACTGGTTTTGCACGAGCGGCGGCGGAGCGGGCACGAACTCTTTCATCGCGCGAGTGATTAACAAAACTGCGCGGCGCGCAAAGAGGAAACTGAGCCGACGGGGGAAATGGTGGAACGGCTCGCGCTGAGAGCCGTCGCGCCGCGCAGAGCGGCGCGAGGGGAATGGTCGTGCTCATTCTCACTCGCGGTAAATTCGATTCGCCCGCTCTGCGCGGGCTGGTTTTGTCGCAGCGCGACAAAACCCACCTCACGGATTTTCCCAGCCTTGAACCCCGCAATCTGAACCCATAAGTTCCGCGCCCTTATGGAAAAAGTCGTCATCATCGGCACGGGCTGCGCGGGACTCACCGCCGCTCTTTACACCGCGCGCGCGCAGCTCGCGCCGCTCGTTCTCACCGGCCTCATGCCCGGCGGACTGCTCACCACCACGAGCATTGTCGAAAACTTTCCCGGCTTCCCCGAGGGCATTGACGGCTACGAACTGATGACGCGCACGCAGAAGCAGGCCGAGCGTTTTGGCGCGAAGGTCAAGTTCGGCACCGTCGAGTCCGTGGATTTGTCGAAGCGCCCCTTCACGCTCATCGTGGATGGCGAACCGGTGCAGGCGGAGACGATCATCATCGCCAGCGGGGCCGGGCATAAGCACCTCGGCGTGCCGGGCGAAGATGAACTGGAGAAGAAAGGCGTGACCTACTGTGCCACGTGCGACGGCGCGCTGCCGATGTTCCGCAACCAGCCGCTCGTCGTCGTGGGCGGCGGCGATTCCGCGTGCGAGGAAGCGAGTTACCTCACGCGCTTCGGCTCCACGGTGTATCTCATCCATCGCCGCGACAGCTTGCGCGCGTCGAAGATCATGGCCGACCGCACGTTGGCGAATCCGAAGATCAAACCGATCTGGGATTCCGTCGTGACCGAGGTGCTGGACGTGAAGCAGAACAAAGTCACGGGCGTGAAGATCAAGAATCTCAAGACCAATGCCGAGAGCACGCTCGACTGCGCCGGTGTCTTCGCGGCCATCGGCCACGTTCCGAACACGCAACTCTTCAAGGGCGTGATTGACATGGATGACGCGGGCTACATCCAGCGCCGCCACGGCTCGGAGACGAACGTGACCGGCGTGTTCGTGGCGGGTGATTGTGCGGACCGCGTGTATCGCCAGGCCATCACGGCGGCGGGCATGGGTTGCGCGGCAGCGATTGATTGCGAGCGTTTCCTGAGCGCGCAAAACCAGTAAGCCGATGACGCCTCAACTCACCTCTGAACAGCGCGACTCCATCGCCAGCGCGCTCTACCAAGGGCAGAAGATTGCGGCAATCAAGCAACTGCGCGAGGTCAGCGGGCTGGGTCTTGCGGACGCGAAGGACATCATTGACCGGCTCGAAGCGGACTTGCGGCAGGCGCATCCCGAGCGTTTCCCCGCGCCCACCAAAGGCCGATTGGGCGTGGGGGCCATCGTGCTTTTCCTGCTGGTGGACGCCGTGATTGTGATTCTCTACTTCATTTTCCGCTGATGCTTCCCACTGAACTCGCCACCGCGCTACGCTCGCCAAATCCTCCGCACCTCCTCGATGTGCGCCAGCCGGACGAGCACGCCTTCGTGGCGCTGCCGCACTCGACGCTGATCCCGCTCGCCCATGTGCCGGCGCGCGCGGATGAGATCGAGGCGTGGAAGGACGAAGAGGTGGTGGTCTA
Organism: Pedosphaera sp.; assembly: GCA_031380445.1. Taxonomy (GTDB): domain Bacteria; phylum Verrucomicrobiota; class Verrucomicrobiia; order Limisphaerales; family SIBH01; genus JANNGC01. The sequence continues at coordinate 1,248 of JANNGC010000540.1, read as the reverse complement.
TTGCCATCACGGTGTGCGGAGCGCGATGGCCATCGCGTATCTGCGCGCGGCGGGATTCACGAAACTGCACAACCTCTCCGGCGGCATCGCGCGCTGGGCGGAGGAAGTGGAGCCGACGATGGCGCGCTACTGAAGGAGCGCGGACTGCTGAGTCCGCGTGTTCATCGCCGTCGAAAAAAGTTGCCGTGTCTGCGGTGGAACGCTGCTTTCCCCTCACCCCGGCCCTCTCCCCAGCGGAGAGGGAGAACGGCATTCAGTCCTCAACCAATCGAGCGCGTTCGATGTTACCCAACGCTGCCTGACTTGCTCCCTCCCAGCGGGAGAGGGTCGGGGTGAGGGAGAGCCCGCGCATACCAACAGGCCGAGCCCGGAAAGCACTTGTGACAACCAGTCTAACTCGTGGCCTTCTGGTCGGCTCCATCATCCTGCCGCCGCCGTTGCTCGTAGAGAAACCACGCCTCCACCTTCTGCCGCGCCCAAGGTGTCTTGCGCAGAAAGGTGAGGCTGGACTTCACGCTTGGATTCAACTGGAAGCAGCGGATGGGAATAAATTCGCCCATCTTGGCCCACCCATGTTGTGCGAGCAGCTCGTTGAGGATGCGCTCCAGCGTGATGCCGTGCAGCGGATCGCGCGGATGACTGGCGGGTGCGCGCGTGGGCTTCGTCCCGCCGTCCACGACTTCTCCGCCCGCTGTCTCCGGAATGGTCTCGTCGCTCATCAGGCGTTCGATCAGGTCGTCCGCCGGGTTGCGGGTTCGGCCTTCGGCTTCTCCTTCTTCGGTTTCCTGACTTCACGTTTCTGACTGCGATTTCCTTTGGCCATAATGAACTCCTGCTAATTGTAATTGTTGACCGCCAGTCACGCCGTTTGGACCGGTTTTGGCAATCACCTACTTCGTCAGAGTTGGGTTTTGTCGCGCTGCGACAAAACTTAGTGGGACTCGTGCAATGAAGTGACACGGCATGAGATCGCGAGGGAGCGCGGCCTTTAGGCCGCTTCACCGTGAATAACACCAGAGGGCTGGACTATTTTCACGCGGCCGGACAACACACGGTGAATCGGCCTAAACGCCGCGCTCCCTCGCGCTATTGCACGAGTCTCAATAGTGGGGCAGGCGTCCCGCCTGCCGTCCGTCCTTGGGCCGTCTCGGCTGAAGAACCACCAGCCGGGACGGCCAGTGGACGAGTGGCAGCCGGGACGGCTGCCCCACTACGGTGCTGGCAACCACCCCTACTTCGTCAGGTAAT
>JANNGC010000538.1:0-1523 GCA_031380445.1 Pedosphaera sp. | reverse complement strand
CTTCCTGCAAGGTGAGCTTGAAATTCGGTTGCCCTCGGTTCTTCACGAAATACTGCGCGTACGTCACGACCTGGCCTTCCTTCGAGATGCGCGTCTTGATGGCGGCGCGGTCCGCGACCTGGCTCAAGGTGTCGCCTTGCGCGAGCGGGCTGAGGACAAGTTGCAGGTTAAAGGGTCGGGACGTGTAGCGATACGCGGCGAGAATCGGCGCGTCGAAGAACAGCCGATACTCTGCGGGCACCTCGGCTGGTTCGAGCGCGAGTAATCCAGCGGATACGGTCGCCGGCTTCACGTCGAACTGATACGCGCTGACCACAATGGAGTGACCCTGCTCGCTCTGCGCGTCAAGTGGGCGCGCGCCAGTGAAGGCCAGCGTCTCGCCCGCGCCCTTGAAGGGACGCTCGTAGCTCGCCAGCAGCGTGTACGCGCCCGCCACCGGCGTGTGCAGATGAATCTCGAAGCCGTTCGTCGTCCTCGTCCAGTTGCGCACGTCCTTCCCGAGAAACTCGACGTTGAAGTATTCGCCGCTCAGCTCGACGCGAAAGGTCGAAATGGGCGCGCCGGAAATCTGGTAGTTCATCACGCTGCTGCCGTAGGCGATGCGCTCGGCGATGGAGAACAGGTGAAAGGCATCGACTAGAATCGACTGCGGCAAACGCTCGACGCGCAGCGTCGCCTGCCACGCGGCGTCGCTCAGGCGCAGCGCACTCTGGATGTTCGCCAGCTTGCGCGGGAAGAAGGCGGTGGCGATCTCCGTCAGGCCCTGTGTCGTCGCGGGCGTGACCCGGAAACCAGCGTCCGCGGACACCGCGATGTGCCCGCGCGTGGATTTTGCCTTGGCCACTTCGAGGCGCGGCAAAATCCAGTTCGTGTCGCCCAGCGCCTTGTTGCGTTCCAACCGCAGCACGACGACTTGGCGTCCCGACACCGGCTGGCCATAGACGATGCGCAGATCGACGTTCGGCTGGCTGTCCTGCTCCTTCGCCAGCATCGAATCACTCATGCCCGCCGCCGTGAGCCGCGCCAACGCGTAGCCCTTGGGCACGCTGATCAGCAGCTCACGCAACGGCGCTTCGCGGATGTCGATCTCGAACTCGGCGTCGATGGCCAGTTCCGTTTCGCCGAGGTTGTAGGCGAGGAGCTGCGACACGGAAATTTCCGGCAGCACGTTGTCCGCCGCGATGCGCAGCGCATGGTCCGCGCCGGAGAAGCGATAGACGAACCGCTGCCGTGCATCAGTGCGCAGCACGGAGCGCGTGACGTCGCTCTCGGGGAATTGCTCGGGCGAGACCTGCGTCAGCCCGGTCGCGCCGGCCACCTCGAGGCGCACCGCGCCTTCGTTCACGATGCGCGCGTAACCCGCGAAGCGCGTCGCGCCCTCCGGTTGAAGGCGCATCGCATTGAAGGCCTGCGGGAACGCCGCCAGAGGCGACTGCATCTGCACGAGCAGCGTGAAGGTGTCCTTCTGCGGCTGGTTGAATTGCACGACGAGCCGGCGATCGGTGGAGTTGGCCACCGGTTCG
>JANNGC010000537.1:0-2372 GCA_031380445.1 Pedosphaera sp. | reverse complement strand
CATCCAATGGACGCTCTACTACCCGGCCGTGATCGACTCCGACGAACTCGGCCTCAGCGCTCAGGAGAAGGAGACGTTCGCCGACGCGCTGAAGTCCTACCGCAGTGGGGATCTACTGGCGGCTCTGGCGGCGTATCCGGAAAACCGCACGGCCGCGACCGACGCCGAGCGCGGTTTGCAGGCGGCTTTGTTCCTCGCGGCTGGACGTGCGGCGCAGGCCGAGGCGACGTTGAAGAACCTGCCCACCGAATCTGTCGCGGCACGCGCCGTTCACATCGTCGTCGCTGCGGTGAGGCATGAGAAATTGACCACGTGGAGGACAAAGTCCGGCCCGGCGAGCGAGTGGCTCGCGAGTTCCTATTATCTACAGTCACAAGGCAAGTTGGACGAGGCGTTGAAGGACGCGACCGAGGCCGCCCGCAAGGCGCCCAATTTCGGCGCGGCGCACATCCGCGTGGCGGAACTCGAATTCGGCCACGGTCGCACGAAGCAGGCGCTCGAGGCGTTGAATCGCGGGCTCGATCTTTCGCCCCGCAATGCGCAGGGGCTGGCGTTGAAGGGATTCGTGCTGGCCGCCCGCGGCGACACGCGCGAGGCGATGGATTACTTCAACCGGGCCATCGATGCCGACGGCGCGTTGGGCAACGCGTGGCTGGGCCGCGGCTTGACGAAGATCCGCAGCGGCCAGACGAAGGCCGGCCTCGATGATCTCCAGGTCGCCGCGACCGTGGAGCCGCAGCGCGCCATCCTCCGCAGCTACCTGGGCAAGGCTTGGAGCCATACCGGCGACCGCAAGCACGCCGAGCAGGAACTTGCTCTGGCCCGCCAGCTCGACCCGAACGATCCCACGGGCTGGTTTTACGGCGCGCTGCTTGCCCAGCAGGAGAGCCGACCGAACGAAGCCGTCGCGCGCCTCGAGAAATCCAAGGAGCTGAACGACAACCGCAGCGTTTTCCGTTCGCGCGAGCTGGTCGAGAAGGACAATGGTGTGCGCAGCGCAAACCTCGCCGCGATGTACCGGGACGTCGGGCTGTTCGAGCGCAGCGTGCAGGAGGCTTCCTCCGCCGTGAACGCCGACTATGCCAACGCCTCGGCCCACCTGTTCCTCTCCGACAGCTACAACACCCTGCGCGATCCCAAGCTCATCAATCTGCGCTACGAGACTCCGTGGTACAGTGAGCTGCTCATCGCGGATCTGCTCGGCCCCGCCAGCGGCGGCACGTTGTCGCCGAACGTCAGCTACCAGGAATACACCCGTCTCTTTGAGCGGGACTACTTCGGCCTGTTTTCCAGCACCGAGTATGCGAGCAGCGGCGACTGGGTTCAGCGTGGCTCACAATATGGCGTCTTCAACAACGGCCAGACGAGCTATTCGCTCGATGCCTACTACCGCACGGAGAACGGCCAGCGCCCGAACAATGATCTCGAGCAGCTCGATCTTTCCGCGCGGATCAAACACCAGCTCACGGAGAAGGACGGCTTGTTCCTCCAGGTCGGCTACTTCAACTCCGAATCCGGCGACGTCGCCCAGTACTACGACCAGCGCAACGCGAGCCAGACGGTGCGCGTGAAGGAAACCCAGGAGCCAACCCTGCTCGCCGGCTGGCATCGCGAATGGTCGCCGTCCAGCCATACGCTGGCGTTGTTCGGCCGGTTCGACGACACGATCGAGATAGACGAGCCTTCCGCGGGCGGCCTGAACTGGTTGCGCCGCGCCGAGAATCCGTTCACCGGCGCGTACTCGGAGCGCTACGCCAATCCTGGTCTCTTCTCGCTCAAGTACCGCAGCGAACTGACCGCCTACTCCGGCGAGCTCCAGCACATCCTCCAGCTCCCGAAACACACGATCATCGCTGGCGTGCGCTACCAGGCGGGCTGGTCGGAGACCGACGCGCGGCTGGAGCGCAATCCCGGCGGCGGCCCGTCGAGCATCACGCGCGTCAATACGAGCGCCGACACGTCGCTCGACCGGTTCAGCATCTACGCCTACGAGAACTGGCAAGTCTTGGACAATTTGCGCCTCACCCTCGGCCTCAGCTACGACCGGCTGGATTACCCCGAGAACGTCGACGTGCCGCCGATCAGCGGCGGGCAGGACTCCAAGGATCAAGTGTCGCCCAAAGTCGGCCTCGTCTGGGAGCCGTTCAAGGACACGCGCCTGCGCGCGGCGTGGACGCGTTCGCTCGGCGGCGTGTACTTTGACCAGAGTGTGCGCCTGGAGCCGGTGCAGGTGGCGGGCTTCAACCAGGCCTTCCGCAGCCTCATTCCCGAATCCGTCGTCGGCCTGGTGCCGGGGACCAGCTTCGATGGCTTCTCGAGGTAGGCGTCGACCGTGCGTTCCAGCGTCCCCACGTCGCCCACCTGGCCGCCGC
>JANNGC010000477.1:0-4434 GCA_031380445.1 Pedosphaera sp. | reverse complement strand
CGTTCGACCAGTTCGCGATTGAACAGCTCGCCGGGGACTTGCTGCCGAATGCGACGCTCGCGCAGAAAATCGCGACGGGGTTCAACCGCAACACGCAGATCAACCAGGAGGGCGGCATTGACCCCGAGCAGTTCCGCGTCGAGTCGGTGATGGATCGCGTGGGTACTTTCGGCACGGTGTTTCTCGGACTCACCGTCGGCTGCGCGCAGTGCCATGACCACAAGTTCGATCCCATTTCGCAGAAGGAGTATTACCAGCTTTACGCCTTCTTCAATTCCACGGTGCAGGACGGCCACGGCAGCGGCACGCCCGGCGGGATGCTGGAAATTCCCGGCGAAATCGAGTCGGCAGAGAACGTGAAAAAGGAGCTGGAGGAAACGCGCGAGGACTTGGACCGCTACCTGAACGCCAAGGGCAGCGCAGTGGTGCAATGGGAAGAATCACTCACCGACGACGCGCGCACGAAGCTCCGCGCCAACGTGCGCGCCGCCATGAAACCCGCGTGGGCCGAGCGCACGCGGGAGCAGAAGCGCGCGGTCTATGCCGCGTTCAAGCCGGACGACACTGAGTTCAAAGCGCGCAACACCAAGCTGACGGCCTTGGAGAAAGGAACAGCCAAGCGCGTGACCACGCTGGTAATGCAGGAACTCAAAACGCCGCGCGAGACACACCTGTTCACCAAGGGCGACTTCACGCGGCCGGCTGACCCGGTGACGCCCGGTGTGCTCGCGGTGCTGCATCCGCTGGACGGAGCGCGGACCGCCGAGTCCGCGCGTTCATCCGAAACAAATCGCGCGGACATGGCTGTCCGCGCTCCGAACCGCCTCGACCTCGCACGCTGGACGATGTCGCCCGCGAACCCGCTCACCGCCCGCGTCCTCGTCAATCGCGTCTGGCAGCAATACTTTGGGCGCGGCCTCGTGGAGACGGAGAATGATTTTGGCACGCAAGGCTCCGCGCCCACGCATCCCGAGTTGCTCGACTGGCTAGCGTGCGAGCTGCGCAATGACGAAGCACGAATGACGAATGACGAAAAGAGCGTTTCGTCATTCGCCATTCGTCATTCGTCATTCCCTCCCTGGTCTTTGAAACACCTCCACCGCCTCATCGTCACCAGCGCCACCTACCGCCAGTCCTCCCGCGTGCGCCCCGAACTCGCGACGACTGACCCGCTCAACAAACTCCTCGCCCGCCAGTCGCGCGTGCGACTCGACGCGGAAGTGATTCGCGACAACGCGCTTTTCACCAGCGGCCTGCTCTCGCCCAAGCTCGGCGGCCCGCCCGTCTTTCCACCGCAGCCGGATGGCGTGATGAACCTCGGCCAGTCCAGGCGCGAATGGAAAGCCAGCACCGGCGACGACCGTTTCCGCCGCGCGCTCTACACGCACTTCTGGCGCGCGACGCCGCATCCCGCGCTCGCCGTCTTCGACGCCGCCGACGGCTTCAGCGCCTGCACGCGCCGTCTCCGCTCGAACACGCCGCTCCAGGCGCTCACGCTCTTGAACGACCAGCAGTTCACCGAGTTCGCCGAGGCGCTGGCCCAACGCGCGTTGAAACTCCCGGCGAAGAATGACGACGAAAGAATCGCGCAAACTTTCCAACTCTGCCTCTCGCGTTCACCGAATCAGCAGGAGCAGCAACGCCTCCAACAACTTCTCGCCCAGCAACTCGCCGCCGAATCCGGCGACGAACACGCGCGCCGCAAGGAAGCCTGGAAGACGATGGCCCGCGTGCTCCTGAACCTCGACGAAACGATCACCCGCGAATGAATGCGCCAAACTCAGAGGGCACAACCAGTCTGGTGACTGATGAACCGCCGCTGAACCGGACTCACCGACCTTGGGTGAGCATGGTGCTTTCGTTGTTTGTCACCGGCCTCGGCCAGTTTCTGGCCGGTGAACGAGTGACGGGACTGAAGTGGTTCTTCGGAATTCTGTTCCTTCAATTGCTGATGACGTGGGAACTCGCATCGTCCGTGGTCCCTGGAGTCTATCTCGGCGTGGCCGTTGGCTTGGTCGCGATCGTTTGCTGGGTGTGGATGCTGGTTCGATCATGGCAGCGAATGCCGAGGCTGAGTTTTCTCCGGTGGTTTTTTGTCATCGGCACCGTGGCGGCGGTGAATTTCCTGACCCCAATTCTCGTGAAGTCATTGTTTCAACCTTTCAAAGTTCCTACGGGTGGCATGGAGCCGACCATTCAAGGAGGCGAACGTCGGCCCGACGGTTCGAGGAACGGCGGCGATCACGTTTTTGTTGTGAAGTACGCCTACTGGTTCTCGGAACCTAAGCGCGGAGACATCGTGGTTTTCCGGACCAGCGATGTTTCACCCGCACTGCCAGTCGGTGAATTCTTCGTCAAACGTGTCGCCGGGATTGCTGGCGACGCCTTGTCGGTGAAACAAGACCGGCTGCACATCGGCGGCGCACCCGTCACCGGGCCTGCCAGTCTCGCCGCGTTGAGCTTTCCGCCCGTCCGCAACGGGAAGCATCTGGTGGCCGAGGGTGAAACTTACCAAGTTCCGGCGAACTCCTTCTTCGTGGTGGGAGATAACACGACTAACAGCTTCGACAGCCGATTCTTTGGGCCGGTTCCTCGCCACGCCATCATCGGCAGAGTGTCGAAGGCTTACTGGCCCTGGAACCGGGCGGGGGCCGTGGATCGCCACGTTGAACCTCGACGAAACGATCACGAGAGAGTAATTCTTCCGCCATGAGCCTGACCGAAATCAAAGCCGCCATACCGAAGCTCACGCCGCGCGAGCAGGCGGAACTGGACTTGTGGTTGCAAGAGCGCGAGGAGGAGGCAACGCGGCGCGTCCACTTCGTCGAACTGCGCGCCATGCTGGAGGAGAGCTACGCCGATGTCGCGGCTGGACGAGTTCAACCTTGGACAGAAAGCACGATGGATGAAATTCGCGAAGAAGCGCGAAAGCGCCTTGCTGGGAAATGAATCTTCCTGAACAGCAACTTCGCGCGACCACCCGCCGCCAGTTCTTCAGCCGTTGCGGCCTCGGCCTCGGCTCCATCGCGCTCGCGTCGCTGCTCGGCGACAAAGTTTTCGGAGCCGATTCCGCACTCCGCACTCCGCACTCCGCGCTTCCCAATCCCTTCGCGCCCAAGCCGCCGCACTTTCCCGCGCGGGCGAAGAACATCATCTACCTGTTCATGGCGGGCGGGCCGAGCCAGTTGGAGCTGTTTGATTACAAGCCGAAGCTCGTGGAGTTGAACGGGCAGCCGATTCCGCAGTCGTTCATCGAAGGGAAACGGTTTGCCTTCATGGGCAGCAGCCACGGCACGAAGCTGCTCGGCACGCGGCGCGAGTTCAAACAGCACGGCCAGAGCGGCGCGTGGGTGAGCAACCTGTTTCCACACACGGCGGGCATCGTGGATGACATCTCGCTCGTGCATTCGTGCCAGGCCACGCTGTTCAATCACGCGCCGGCCAAGCTGTTCATGAACACCGGCTCCGGGCAGTTCGGCCGGCCGAGCATGGGTTCGTGGGTGACGTATGGACTCGGCAGCGAGTCACAGGATTTGCCGGGGTTCGTGGTCTTGCAGAGCGGCCCGCGCGGTGGTGCGGTGAACTGGGGCAGTGGTTTTCTGCCGACGCAGTTTCAAGGCGTGCCGTTCCGCAGCGGCGGCGATCCCATTCTCGATTTGTCCTCGCCGAAAGGCGTGAGCGCCACGAAGCAGCGTCAGACCATTGACGCGATTCGCGACCTGAACCTCGCGCGCCTCGTCGAGACCGGCGACCCGGAAATCACCACGCGCATCGCGTCCTACGAGATGGCGTATCGGATGCAGTCGAGCGCGCCGGAACTCATCGACCTTTCCGGCGAGAGCGAGGCGACGCTGAAGCTCTACGGCGTGGAGAAGGACAAGCCGTCCTTCGCGCGCAACTGCCTGCTCGCGCGCCGGCTCGTCGAGCGCGGCACGCGCTTCGTGCAGCTTTATCACACCAACTGGGACAGCCACGGCGGGCCGGGCGAGAACTTGCAAAGCGACTTCGAGAAACTCTGCCGCGACGTCGATCAAGGCCAGGCCGCGCTGGTGAAAGACTTGCAGGCGCGCGGTCTGCTCAAGGACACGCTCGTCGTCTGGGGCGGCGAATTCGGCCGCACCCCGATGGGTGAGAACCGCGACACCACCGGGCGCAACCATCACATCGACGCCTTCACCATGTGGTTCGCCGGCGGCGGCGTGAAAGCCGGCGCGACCGTCGGTGCCAGCGACGAACTCGGCTTCAGCGCGGTCGAATATGAAGCCCACGTCCACGACCTCCACGCGACCGTCCTGCACCTGCTCGGCGTCGAGCACCTGCGCCAGACCTTCCGTTTCCAAGGCCGCGACTTCCGCCTCACCGATGTCTCCGGGAATGTGCTGACGAAGATGCTGGCGTGAAGCCAGAGGTAGGGCGCGCCCTATCCTTGTAGGA
>JANNGC010000453.1:0-2598 GCA_031380445.1 Pedosphaera sp. | reverse complement strand
GCCCACGCCGCCATGATCCGCCGTGATCAGCAGGATGGTCCGTTCATGCATGCCCGCGGCGCGCAATCCTTCCAATACTTCGCCAATTAAACCGTCCGCCGATTCGACCGACGCGTAATATTCCGGCGTCCCGTGCCCGTGCTCATGCCCCGCGTGATCCACATGATCCAAATGAATGAAGCTGAAGGCCGGCCGCTTCTCCTTCCAATACGCGATGGCGTGGCGCACCGCGTTGGTCTGCCCGTCCGAGTCCTCGATCTTCTCCACCGCCGCCCGTTCAAACAGCCGTCCAAAATCCCCCCAATCATGAAACACACATTGCCCCGCCTGCGGACGCTGCTCGCGCAACACCCCGAAGATCGTCGGAAACATCCCCCCCGGACCCTTCACCGTCGGCGCAATTTCAAACTTGTTCGTCTGCCACTCATTGGACGTCACCCCATGCTGCTCCGGCCCCGCCCCCATGATCATCGAAGCCCAGTTCGGACTGCTTGATGTCGGCATGACGCCCCGCGCGCGCAGCGTGGACGCCCCGCGCTCCATCAGTTGCCTCAGGTGCGGCGCTTTCGCCTTCCGAATCCCATCCGGACTCAGCCCGTCCACCCCGATCACGACCACATGGCTGACCCCCGGCAGCGGCCCGGCCCACGCCGAAACCAGGAAAACAGAGCAGCCAACCAGCGCATGAACCCACGTTTTAAAACACATAAAAAGACGCGCGGCCAACTTCGCATGGCTGTCAAGCAGGGCTTGTACCCCGTTTGGGGGGCATTGGCATTCCGCCAGAAGGGGTTACGTTGGCGTCACACAAACGTAACAATCTGGTGCCGAGGGGTGTTTTCACATTCGTCACCAGACTGAAGCCGGTCCGACAAACCGTGCGGGATGTGTGTCGGGCCTGTTGAATAAACTGAGGCACATGTTGATTCCAAAAAAAACGGCTCCCAGCGCGCGCATCATCCCCAAGCCCCGGTGCCGCCGCGGCTTCACCCTGATCGAGCTGCTGGTGGTGATCGCCATCATCGCAATCCTCGCCGGCATGTTGCTCCCCGCCCTCTCCAGAGCGAAGGAGAAGTCGCGTGGAGCCAGGTGTATCAGCAACCTTCGCCAAATTGGCGTGGGGACTTCCATGTACGCCGTGGACAACCGGGATGTGTTTCACCATGTGAAGACCGGCACAGACGATCCACCCGTGATCGCTCCCAACCACGGTCAGTGGACGGCCGATCCACGCAGCGAAAAGCTGGTGCCTTCAGACAGCCCGATCGCCTACTGGGGCGTGGCGTACATCAGCTACTTTGGGGGCGTAGGAGCGACCAAACGCACTTGGCGATGCCCGAGCGCGAAGCATGTGGACGAATGGCGCGAGACGGGGTTGAACTACCCGGCGGATTTCTGGTTGAACAGCAGCATTGGGATCAATCAATTCGTAGTGGTGCCTTACGGCCGGTCGAAAAGCGCCCCAATGAAACTGGGCGGGTTCCAAAGTCCCTCCACGACTATTTTCGCGCAGGATGCGGCTGAGCAAAAAATGGAAGGCGATTCCGACAGCCTGGGGCTTTTCCCCGGATCATCTGAATGCCTGACGCAGTGGAAATATGGCCTGGCCAGTTATTACGCTGGTTACGACATGGCGCGGGAATGGTGGCGGCATCCCACCTGCATGACGCTTTGGGTGCCCGGCCATGTGAGCGCCATCCGCTACACCAAAAAGGGCGTTGATTATCGCTGGTACACCGGTGAAACGCCGGCGGTTACCCCCAGTTTTTGATTCCCGTGCACGTGTCTATCCCCCGCTTTTTCAAAATCATGGCGCTGGCTGCCTTGGGGTTGGCCATCGGCTGTTCCCGTCAAGCCGCGCCGCCGGAAGCGATGCCGGTGGCCGAAGCTCCGGCCGCAGTGCAGGAGACATTTTCCAAATCGGAGCAGGAGATCAAATTTTTGTCAGAAGCCGCGATCAGTGCCATCCAGCGCAAAGACTTCACCGCCGCCTACGTGAACCTTCAAGCGCTTCTGAACCGCCCCGATCTGACCCCCGAACAGCGCTCCGTCGCCGGACGCGCCATGATTGGCGTGAACGCCGAGATTCAAAAGTCAGCGCAACAAGGGGATGACAAGGCCGCCGCTTTCCGCCAAATGCAGATCATGACCAAATAGCGCCACCCATTTTTTCAGTCAGAACACTCAACCTCCAAAGAACAAAACTATGAGACGAAACCCTCGATTCATGCGCTCCGGCCTCGCCGCCCTTTTTGGCGTGGCCGCCGCGTTCAATGCCTCCGCCGCGATTCAAGACGGCTTGGTGGCCCACTTGAAGTTCAACGCTGACTTGACCGATTCCTCCGGGCGCAACAATCACGGGACCGCCGTGGGGACGGTGCCGCTGGTGGAAGGGATCATCGGCCAAGCGTTGTCGTTCTCCAGCGTGAAGGACGGCAGCTCCTTCAACTACGTGACCCTCGGCGCGCCGGCGGATTTGAATTTCGGGACGGACACCGATTTCTCTTTCTCCTTCTGGGCGAAGTTCAACGATTGGACCGGCGACCCCGCCTTCATCTCCAACAAGAACTGGGTGAGCGGCGGCAACGTCGGCCTGTT
>JANNGC010000447.1:0-8946 GCA_031380445.1 Pedosphaera sp. | reverse complement strand
GCGGCGTCGAACATCCTGACCTTCGTCGCGCCGATTCAGCAGGCGGGCAATGAGCTGAAGATCGAAGTGGCGAACCTAGAAGACAAATTTTCCATCCTGCGCGGGGCCGGGGAGGCGTGGCCTGCGCTCCTGGCGGTTCCGTTGTTCCTGTTCGCTCTCATCACGCAGGACAAGTCGCGCAAGTTACTCGCAGTCATTGGCGGCTGGACGCTGCTGTTCTGGGCCGCGCTGCGCTGGCCGAATGGCGTGCCTGCGTTCTTCCTTCTGCTCATCGCGTTTGTGCTGCTGCATCTGGTGCTGCCGACGATGAAGCGGTTGTGGCAGTTGCCCATGAAGCCAAAGGAGACGATTCCGCCGGACGCCACGGCCCCTGTGGTCGTCTCGCTGGTTCTTGGTCTGCTGATTCTCGGCCAGGGCCATTCGCTCGCCGCGACGAAGCCCGCCACGCGCGACGTCGCGCCGATTGCGGAATCCGTGCGGCAACAGATTCGCGTGGAAGACAAGTTCGCCTTCGCCAGTGCGAAGATTCGCTGGAGCGCGATCAAGGGGCAGCGGCTGCCGATTCTCTCCGAGCCTGCGGTGCTGACGCGCATCAGCTTCCCGACCAACGGACTGAAGCTGATCGAATCGCCATTGGGGTTGGGATTGATGCGGCGTCATGAACTGCTCGCATTGCAAGACGGTGCTTTCGATGTCGAACTCGATTATCAGCTTCAACCCGGCAAGCGCGGAACCGAAAGCGGATTCACGCTGCCGACGCAAAGCGGCTTGGTGAACGAACTGACGCTCACGCTGGTGAATCTCGGCGTGGATGTGACCGCGCCATCTGCGGTTTCGATTGAAGTTCAAACGTCCGCCGCCGCGAGCAACACCGTCGCAAAGCTGGTGCTGTCGCCGGTCAACGACGCGTGGATTGGCTGGAAGCCTCGCAGCCGCGATACGAAGCGGGAGAAGGCGGTGTTCTACGCTGAGATTGCGCAACTCTACATTCCTTCCGCTGGCGTGATCGAAGGGCAGCACCTCGCGCAGATTCGCCCGGCACACGGCGAGTTGAACGAGTTGATCTTCAGCGTGCCGACTAATGCCACGATCACCGACGTGATCGACGCGACCACCACGAATCGTCCGGGCATGATTTCGCTGTGGCGCTTCGATCCAGACTCACGGCAGTTGCGCGTGACGCTCAAACCGGCGCAGGCGCGGCCGTTCTCGCTCCTCATTCGTTCGCAGACCGCTGTCGGGCCGCTGCCCATTCAGCAGCGGGTGGGACTGATTTCCCTGACCAATGCGGCGGGCGAGATTGGAATGCTGGGCATCGCCACCGGCTCCGATGTGCAACTCGATAACGTGACCGCTGATTCGCTCACGACCATCAACCTCGAAGATTTTCAATCGTGGCTGCTCAACCGTGCGCAGGCGCAGTTCCCCGGACTCACCTTGCGCCGCGCGTTTCGTTACGCCGACGCGCCTGCGGGCGCGGTGATTGCAGCTTCGGCGGTGGAGCCGGATGTGCGCGTGGAGTCGCAACAAACGCTGTCGCTGGGCGAGGATCGCACGTTGCTCGCGGCGACGCTCGCCGTGGAAATCACGCGCGCGGGAATTTTTCGATTGAGCTTTCCGTTGCCGACCGGACTCGACGTGGAATCGATCAGTGGCGCGGCGGTGAGTCATTGGACGGAATTGAAGACGGACACGAATCGCATCATCACGCTGCATCTGCGCGGCAAGACGGAGGGCGCGCAGCAGTTGTCCATCAGTCTCGCGGGACCGGGCGTGAAGGCGACGAACGGCTGGGCGGTGCCGCGCCTGCTGTTGCGCGAGGCGGGCAAGCAGCGCGGGCAACTCGTGATCGTGCCGGAGCAGGGGATGCGTTTGCAGGCGGGTGCGCGCGATGGGTTGACGCAACTTGATCCGCAGAAGTCCGGCATTCGCCAGAAGGGCGTGCTGGCGTTCCGCCTGTTGCAGGATCAGTGGACGCTCGCGCTCGACATGGAGCAGGTCGATCCGTGGGTGCAGGTGCAGAGTTTGCAACATGTCGCGATGGGCGAGGCGCAAATCAAAGTCACGGCCAACCTCCAGTATCAGATCGAGAACACGGGACTGAAGGCGTTGCGCGTGCTGGTGCCGACGAACGCAGAGGGCGTGCAGTTTCGCGGCGAACAGGTCGCGGATTTTCTTCCACGCGTTGGCTCGGTCACGAATGAGTTGCAAGAGTGGGAGGTGAAGTTGCACCGGCGCATCATTGGCAGCTACTTGCTGCAGGTGACCTATCAGACGCTCACGCCGGGCGCGTCGCGCGATATCGCGTTGCGCGGTATCGAGGCGGCGGGCGTGAATCTCCAGCGCGGCTACGTGACAGTGGAATCGGTCGGGCGTTTGCAATTGGAACTGGGTGCGCTGCCGTCTGCGTTGCAGTTGAGCGAATGGCAGAGCGTGCCGCGCCTCTTGCGTCAGGATCTGCAAACGACAGCGGCGAACGTCACGTTCCGCCTCGTGGAACCGGCGTTTCAACTCGCGGTCAAGGTGCGTCGTCACGAAGCCGCGAAGCTGCTGCCCGCGCGGGTCAATCACGTCCTGCTCAAGTCCGTGGTGTCGGATGATGGCATGATGCTGACGCACGCGCGTCTCGATCTGGTGCCGGGCGACAAGCGGTTGCTGCACCTGACGCTGCCGGCGAAGGCGAAGTTCTGGTTCGCCTTCGTGAATCAGAACGGCGTCGCGCCGTGGCTGGAGCAGGATCGCATTTTGATCCCGCTCGAACAGCAGTCGAAACCGGACGAGGCGATTGCCGTGGAATTCTTTTACAGCAGCGATGTCGGCACGGCGCGTTCACGCAAGCTCGATTTGCAACTGCTCGGGCCGAAGTTTGATCTGCCACTGGAAGACATCACCTGGCAGGTGTTCTTGAACGACAAGTGGGAGCTGAAAGACTGGAAGGGCACGCTGCAATTGAGCGAGGCGCGCGCGACTGGCTGGAGCAAGTCTGGGGATTTGAATTCCTATCTCGCCCAGGAAACCGCCGTGCGCAGCGAGAAGACGAAAGCGGCCGAGCAGCAATTGCAACTCGGCAACAGCCTGCTCTCGCAAGGCGCGCCGCAGCAGGCGCGGATGGCTTTTCAAAACGCCTTCGGACTCTCGCAGCACGACCTGGCTTTCAACGAAGATGCACGCGTGCAACTGCACAACGTGAAGATGCAGCAGGCGCTTATCGGCTTGAACGTGCGCCAGTCCGCGAGCGCGCCCGCCGCCGGCGTTGCGGCGAAAGTGCGCGAGTTGCGCCAGCGTCGCGACGGCAATTATTCGCAGGACGAGGCGAAACTGATCTTCGACAACAACACCGCCGACGACAACAACGCGCTGACCCGCCTCGCCACGCGCTTGATTCAGCAGCAGGAAGCCGCCGTGGTCGCGCCCGCCGCGATCCGCGCCGCCGTGCCGGAGCAGGGCCGGGTGCTGACCTTCAAACGCGCGGTGCAGGTGGATACGTGGGCTGACTTGCGCATCGATCTGGAAACGAAGGTGGCGAGCACCGCACCACTGGGCACTCGCTTCGTGGTGCTGATCAGTCTGGCACTTTGTGTGGCGCTCGGGCTGTGGGCGGTGCGGCGCTCGCGTTCCGTGTCGGCGTAGCGACACGCGCCAAATTTTTTTATTCGCCTCCGCTGGCGGCTTCGCGAGACTGCGGGCGCATGAGCCGCCGTCTCGAAATCACCGCCGTTGACCGGCTGAAGTCCGCCGCGCCGTTTGGCGTGGGCCACAAGAAGCCCAAGCACTTTCGCGACATGCTCAAGGTCGCGTGGCGCAACCGCGACAATCTCGGCTACGCGTGGAAAGTCCTGAGCCAAGGCGTGTGCGACGGCTGCGCGCTGGGCGTGGCGGGCTTTCACGACTGGACGATTGAAGGCACGCACCTGTGCATGACGCGGCTGAATCTGCTGCGGCTGAACACCATGCCGGCGCTGGATGTGAATTTATTGTCCGAGATTTCAAATTTGAAATCTCTGTCCAACGCGGAACTGCGTGAACTGGGCCGCCTGCCGTATCCGATGCTGCGCTCGCCGGGTGACAAAGGTTTCCGCCGTATCTCGTGGGATGATGCGTATGCGCGCATCGCGAAACGCATTCGCACCAGCCGGCCTGACCGCCTGGCTTTCTTCTGCACCTCGCGCGGCGTGACGAACGAGATTTATTACATGGCACAAAAGGTCGCGCGCTTTCTCGGCACGAACAACGTGGACAACGCCGCGCGCCTTTGCCACTCGCCGAGCGGCGCGGCCATGAAGCACGCGCTCGGCGTCGCGGCCAGCACTTGCAGCTACAAGGACTGGTTCGGCACCGACCTCGTCGTCTTCTTCGGCGCGAACCCCGCGAACGATCAGCCGGTCACGACCAAGTATCTGCACCTCGCGAAGAAACTCGGCACGAAGATCGTGATGGTGAATCCGTATCTGGAGCCGGGCATGAAGAAGTATTGGGTGCCGTCGAATGCGGACAGCGCGCTCTTCGGCTCGAATCTCACGGACTACTGGTTCCCGGTGGCGCAGGGCGGCGACATCGCGTTCATCTCTGGCGTGCTGAAAATTCTCGTCGAGCGCGGCTGGGTGAATCAGGAGTTCATCGCGAAGCACACCGAGGGCTTTGGTGATTTGAAACTTCAAATCACCAATTTGAGATTTGCCGACTTGGAAAAGCAAAGCGGCCTGTCACACGCCGACATGCTGGAGTTCGCCACGCTGTTGCGCGACGCGAGGAACGCCGTCCTCGTCTGGAGCATGGGCATCACGCAGCACACCCACGGCGGCGATGGTGTCTCAATGGTGCTGAACCTCGGTCTCGCGCGCGGCTACGTGGGCCGTGACAAGAACGGGTTGATGCCCATTCGCGGCCACTCCAGCGTGCAGGGCGGCGCGGAGATGGGTGCGTATGCCACGGCCTTTCCTGGCGGCAAATCCATCAACACCGAGACCGCCGCGTGGCTCGCGCAGGAATACGGTTTCCCGGTGCCAAGCACTGAAGGACTGGACGCCGTGGAAATGGTCGAAGCCTGCGCGCGTGGCGAACTGGATTTGCTCTACTGCCTTGGCGGGAATTTTCTCCGCACGCTGCCGGATCCGGATTACGTCGCGCAGGCGATGGCGAACGTGCCGTTGCGCGTGCATCAGGACATCATCCTCACCGACCAGATGTTCATCGAGGGGCGCGGCGACGTGCTGCTGCTGCCCGCCAAGACGCGCTATGAGCAGGATGACGGCGGCACGGAGACCACGACGGAGCGGCGTGTGATTTTCTCGCCGGAGATTCCACGCCAAGTCGGCGAAGCAAAAGCGGAGTGGAAAATTCTCCGTGAGCTGGCGGCGGCGGCGTATCCCGAGCGCGCACACTTGCTCGGCTGCGAAACAGGGCAGGGGATGCGCGACGAGATCGCGCGCGTGGTGCCGTTCTACGACGGCGTGCAACATCTGAAAAACGGTGGCGACCAGTTTCAATACGGAGGCCCGCACTTGTGCGCGGACGGGAAGTTTCCGACGGCGGATGGCAAAGCACATTTCCGCGTCGTGAAAATTCCCGATACCGCTCCGGCTCTCAACTCCTTCTCCGTCTCCACCCGGCGCGGCAAACAATTCAACACGCTCATCTACGCCGAGATCGATCCCTTCAACGGCGCGGCTCGCGACGCGGTGCTCATGAATGCGGACGACGCGATAGCGTTGAGCTTGCAGAACGCCGAGCGCATCACGCTCATCAGCGACGTGGGCCGCTACGAGGGGCGCGTGCATCTTGCGCCCATCGCGCGCGGGAACCTGCAAGTCCACTGGCCCGAGGGGAACGTCATCATCCCGCGCGGCGCGGTGGACACGCTGGGCGGCGTGCCGGATTACAACGCGACCGTGCGCATTGAAAAGGCCGCGTGAGTTCCGAACGCAAGCAAGTCACGCGCTGGTCTTCGGGCCGGGTCACGCGCGCGACCGATTCGCTCGCCATTGAAGAGCCGTTGGAAATCCGCCTCGATACGAAGCCGCTCGTCGTGACCATGCGGACGCCGGGGCATGACGAGGAACTGGCGGCGGGCTGGCTGTTCACCGAAGGATTGATTCACACCCGCGCGGATCTTCACGCCGTGCGGCGCAACGCGCGGAACAAGGACGGCAACAGTCTCGACGTGTTTCTCGCGGCGGATGTGCGGGTGGATCTGTCGCGGCTGTCGCGGCTTGGAGTGGCGGTGTCGAGTTGTGGTGTATGCGGCAAGGAATCCATTCGCGCGGTGCGGCGGCGGCTTCCGCCCGTGACTTCGCGCCTGAAGGTGAGCGCGAAGCTGCTCGCCGCCCTGCCGGAGAAATTGCGCGCCGCCCAGCCGACTTTCGAGCGCACGGGCGGTCTTCATGCCGCAGGAATTTTCACGCGCACCGGCGAACTCCTCGTCGCCCGCGAGGACATCGGACGGCACAACGCGGTGGACAAAGTTATCGGCTTCGGACTGCTCAACGATTTGCTTCCGTTCGACGAGCACCTCCTCATCGTGAGCGGGCGGGCGTCGTTCGAGATCATGCAGAAGTCGCTCGCCGCGCGGCTGCCCGTCGTGGGCGCGGTGTCTGCGCCGTCGAGCTTGGCGGTGGAATTCGCGCGCGCCAGCCGGCAGACGCTGGTGGGTTTTCTGCGGGCGGAACGGATGAACATTTACTCAGGCCGGCAGCGGATGGGTCGCGCCGCATGATTCGCCGCTACAGTTTGCGCAGCCGGTAAAACACGGCGGGGCCGGCGGCGCTCACCGGGAAAGTTTTCATGCCGTTCGCTTCGCTGATGCCGTTGGTCTGCGGCTGCCAGGCGGCGGACGGCCCGAGTTGCGCGGAAGATTCGAGGCGGAAGGAGGTGGCGGCGGCGGGCCAGGAAACTTCCGCCGTGGCCGTGACGGGATTGTGCGCGAGCCGGACGCCGTCGGGCGCGAACCACGGGAGCATCAGCGAGCCGGGGATGGGCGGCAGGCCGAGCAGCGTGAGCGCGAGATTGCCCGCGTCGCCGTTGCGCAGCGGCTGCGGGGTCACGGTGTAGTCGAGACGATTGGTGCCGGGATTGGCGCGGTTGGGAAAGAGCGAATAGAGATCAGCGCCCGCCGGCAGGCCCGGCCCCCAGAGAAAAAGCGGGATGGTGTAGTTCTCGCGATACTGCGGCTCGCTGTGGCCGAACAGCCCGCGCCCGCCATGATCGGTCGTGACGATGAGCACCGTTTTGTTCGACAGCACGGCGTTCGTGGTCACGGCCTCGAAGATGCGTCCGAGCTGTGCGTCCACCTGCCGCACCATGTTGCTGTAATTGTCGTTGCCCCAGCCGGTGGTGTGGCCGGTCAGGTCCGGCTCGCCGATGTGCAGGAAGTTGTAACGGTGCGGCAGGCTGCTCTGAAGATTTGTGAGGAGACCGTTGATCTGGTTGGTGAACGGCGTGCCGTAGTAGGCGGAATAATCCCCGATGAACGCCTCATCAATTTTGTCGCGGCCCTCGTCGAGGCCGGTCACGTCCAGCGCGCCGCTCACGGCGTCATAACTGCGTTCGCAAATGGCCAGCTTGGACTTGCCGGCGTAGAGGCCGGTCGAGAAACCGTGATCGTGAATCACGTCGAAGAGGCTGGCCTTGTAACTCACGTTTGGGTTGCCTGAGTTGTGGTAGGTCTCGGTGGGAAAGGGCGAGTTGTTCAGGCAGCCGTGATGCACGTCGTTCGGAAATCCCGCCGGTTGCGTCGCGGGACGTCCGGTGAAAATGCTGGTGTGGTTCGGAATGGTCTCGGACGCGCCGAAGTCGCAGCGGGCGTTGTAGGTGAAGGCCCCTTCGGTTTGCAGTCGGTAGAAATTGGGAAACTGCGCGGGCGCGTTGCTGACGTAAGCCTGCAAATAGATCGCGCCCAGGCCGTCCACGCTGATGTGCAGGACGTGCGTCACGGCGGCACGCAACAGGGGCGCGGAGAAGAGAAACAGGACGGTGAAAAAGCCAGGGCGCGGCAGCCAGTTTGGTCGGGACATGGTGGCAATGAAGCATCTCCCGGATGAATTGGCACGCCGATTCTGTTGCAGGCGAGCGCCGGCAAGGATGCCAGCGCTCCCAGGCCAGGCCCACAAACGGGGTCGGGAGGCGCGCCGCAGATTTCTCGCTTGGCTTTCTTCTTCCCGCCCCGCCGCCTTTCCGTAAGCTGCCGCGCATGAAGCTCGGCATTATCAACTCCGCGTTCCAACAGGTTGGCATAGATACCGCCACCGGCTTCCAGCACATCGCGCGCATCGGGTTTGATTGCGTGGATGTTTTCACGGAGGCCGTGGGCGTTTCCAAAAAGGAAATCCGGCTCGTCGCGCGCGCGGCGGAGAAGTTCAACCTGCCAATCGTTTCGTTGCCGGTCGTGTCCGTGGGTCTCGTGGATTTCAACAAGCCGGTCCGTGAGTTTCACATTGAGCGCACAAAGAAGTTTATCGATCTCGCCTCCGTGTGGGGCGCGAAGAACGTGCTGCTCGTGCTCGGCGAATACATCTGGCAGCGCGAGGTGATTCCTCCCGCGACGCAGTGGAAGTGGGGCGTCGAGACCTGCCGCCGCCTCGGCGATTACGCAGCGAAGAAGAAGATCGATATCGCGCTCGAACTGGAGCCGTTCCGCCTGAGCCTGTTGAACAGCGTGAACGAGATGGTGCGCTTCGTGGACGACTGCGATCACCCGCGCGTGCGCGCGAACATTGACGTGAGCCATCTCGTGCTCTCGGACACTGCGCCGGGCGAGCTGAAGAAATTGCAGGGCCGCGCGGCGCATGTGCATCTGAGCGACTGCGACGGGATGGTGCATGGCGATTTGCCGCCGGGGCGCGGCGTGGTGAAGTTCGCGCCCTACCTCCACGCCATCAAAGAGCTGAACATTCCGGACGGCGTCATCTCCATCGAACTCGAATACTCGCCCGACCCGAAGCGCATCGTGCA
>JANNGC010000433.1:0-10878 GCA_031380445.1 Pedosphaera sp. | reverse complement strand
CTTCCCAGGTGAAGAAGGTCGAGCTGAAGCAAGTTGGCCCGCAGGAGGTCAGCGAGCAGCTCATCCGCGCGAACATCCGCGTGCGCGCCGGTGATCCCTACAGCAGCGTGGCGGTCATTGACGACATTCGGAACCTCTACGGCACCGGGCATTTCCTGAACATCCGCACCATCGAGGAGCCGTCGCCCGAGGGCCTCACGCTCACTTACGTGCTCGTCGCCAAGCCGCGCGTCACGGACATCCGCTTCGTGGGCAACGCCAAATACGACAACAAGCAACTGACCAAGGTCATCAAGTCCAAGGTCGGGCAGTTGCTCGACGAACGGCAGTTGTTCGCCGACGTGCAGGAGATCAAAAAGAAGTACCAGAACGCCGGACTCCAACGCACCGAAGTAAAATACGTTCTCAACCCCGACGAAAACGCGGGCCGCGCGACCGTGACCTTCGAGATCGCCGAGACCCCGAAGGTTCGCATCGTGGATGTGGTGTTCGACGGCGCGAATCACTTTACGCAGAAGAAGCTCCGCAAGCAGATCAAGACCAAGCGCTGGTGGTGGCTCGGCGTCTTCAGCGGCGCGGGCAAGCTGAAGGACGATCAGTTGGAAGACGACAAGGACGCGCTCATCGAGTTCTACCGCAACCAGGGCTACATTGATTTCGAGCTGAAGGAAGCGAAGCAGGAATACTTCACGCCCACGCGGATGATTCTGCACTTCATCATCAGCGAAGGGCGGCAATACAAAGTCGGCGCGGTCGGCATCAAGGGCGCGGCCATCTTCACCACCAACACGCTGGCGGAAAACCTTCGCATGAAGGTGGGCGACACCTTCACGCCCGATGGACTCTCGAAGGATCGCGACGCGGTGGAAGATTATTACAGCTCGCGCGGTTACATCGAGACGCGCGTGCTGCCGCGCAAGAACCCGAACGTGGACACCGGCACGATGGACGTGATTTACGAAATCGCCGAGAGCGAGAAGGTGAAAATCGGGCGCATTGACATCAAGGGCAACGTCCGCACCAAAGACACCGTCATCCGCCGCGAACTCGCGGTGTCGCCCGGCGAGACCTTCGACATGGTGCGCGTGCGCCGCAGCAAGAACCGCCTGATGCAGACCGGCTTCTTCGAGCGCGTGGACACGCGGCCCGAGGATTCCGACGTGCCAAACGAGAAGAACCTCGTCGTGGGCGTGGAGGAAAAGAACACCGGTCAGTTCACCGTGGGCGCGGGCTTCAGTTCGGTGGAATCGTTCGTGGGTTACGTCGAGGTCTATCAGGGCAATTTTGATTTGTTCAAGTGGCCGACCTTCACCGGCGCAGGCCAGAAGTTCCGCGCGAAGGTGGCGCTCGGCACGTTGCGGCAGGATTACGAAGTGTCGTTCATCGAGCCGTGGTTCCTCGACCGCAAGCTCTCGCTCGGCGTGGATCTTTACTACAAGGAAATCGCCTTCTACAGCGACCTGTATGACCAGCGGCAGGCGGGCGGAAAAGTCAGCCTCACACGCGCGCTGTTCAGCGACTTCCTGATTGGCAGCATCAGCTACACGCCGGAAATCATCGGCATTCTGAAAGTGGACGAAGATTCACCGAGCACGATCCTGAACACGGAGGGCAGCTTCTTCCTGAACCGTCTGGGCGCGTCCATCGCCTACGACACGCGCAATAACTCGCTGCTGCCGAACAAGGGCCAGCGCACCGAACTCTCCACGGAACTGACCGGCGGCGACGCAAACTTCTATAAGCTGGAGGCGAAGACGGCGTGGTATTTCCCCGGCTTCTTTGAAGGCCACGTTCTCGAAGTCGGCGTGAAGGGCGGGGTGGTCGAGGCGCTCAACAGCTTCGGTGATGACGAGGGACCGATCCGTTACTACACCGAGAAAGACCCCATCACGGGAGCCACGGTCACCAAGTCCGTGCGGAACCTCCCGCACAACGACGTTCCCTTCTTCGAGCGCTACTTCCTCGGCGGCGCCTATTCGCTGCGCGGCTTCAAATATCGCGACGTTTCTCCACAGGAACGCGGGCGTGGCGACGTGGGCTTCGAGCCGGTGGGCGGCAACAGCTTCTACTTTGGCTACGCGGAATACAGCGTGCCGATCATCGAGTTCCTGCGCGTCGCGACCTTCTACGACATGGGCAACGTGTTTTACGACTCCTACAAATTCAAAAGCACCTTCGCCTCCGACTTCGGCTTCGGCCTGCGCCTGAACATCCCGCGCCTGGGGCCGCTGCGATTTGACTACGGCATCCCGCTCCAAGACCCTGACGACCGCGGGGGCGGCGGACGGTTCAACTTCACCGTCGGCTACCAGCGTGAGTTTTAATTTTTGCTGAACATGAAAAAGACATTGCTCGTTTTGACCTCCTGTTTCCTCCTCGCGTGCGGCGCGTCTGCCGCCGACGCGCAGAAGATTGCCACCATTGACCTCCGCAAAGTCTTTGATGGCTTTTGGAAAACTAAACAGGCCGACGCCAAGCTCAAGGAAGACGCCGGCGAACTGGAGAAGGATCGCAAGATCATGGTGGACCAGTTCCAGAAGAGCGAAGAGCGCTACAACAAGACCATCGAAGGCGTGAAAGACCTCGCCCTCTCCCAAGCCGAGCGCGACAAGCGCAAGAAGGACGCCGAGAACGAGCTGCTCGGCCTGCGCGACATGGAAGGCCGCATCAAGCAGTTCGACAACACCTCGCGCGCCCAGCTCGCCGAGAAGCAGCGCCGCATCCGCGACAACATCCTCACCGAGATTCGCGAGACCGTGAAACTCAAGGTCAAGACTGCGAACTACACCATGGTCCTCGACACCGCCGCCGAGACTCCGAACGGCACCCCCATCGTCCTCTACACCAACGGCGGCGATGATCTCACCGAGGCCGTGCTGAAGGAGCTGAACATCAACGCCCCGGCCACGCCGGCGGCGAAGTAGGCGGGTAAAACTTTTCACGGCTAGAGCGCTGATTTCCACGTCGGCGCTCTTTCCATTTTGGGTGGGGATTGATGGGCGAAAAGTGGTGGCTGGAGACGGAATCGAACCGCCGACACGAGGATTTTCAATCCTCTGCTCTACCAACTGAGCTATCCAGCCCCACCGGGAAGGGCGCTATTGATAGGGGCAAAAGATTTTTCCGCAAGGGATTTTCTGCTGCCCTTTCGCGGGGGCGGCGGCATGGTTGGCCCATGACCATGAAATTTTCCTTGCTGCTGGCCTTGCTGGTGAATTGCGCCTTTGGCCTGCGCGCCGCGGACCGCACCCTCGACATCTACTGGATTGATTCCGAGGGCGGCGGCTCGACGCTGGTCGTCACGCCCGCCGGGGAATCGGTGCTCATTGACTCCGGCAATCCCGGCGGACGCGACGCGGGCCGCATCCTCAAGGTCGCCACGGAAGTCGCGGGGCTCAAACGCATTGACCATCTCGTCACCACGCATTTTCACACCGATCATTTTGGCGGCGCGGCGGAGGTCGCGGCGAAAATTCCCATCGGCACCGTTTGGGACAATGGCCTCCCGGAGCAAGACCCGGACGGCGGAAGCAACACCAACCGCTGGCTGGCGGCCATCAAGCCGTATCGCGAGATGAAGGCGGACGCGCGGCGCGTGATGAAGCCCGGCGCGCTCATGCCGTTAAAATCGGACGGCGGGATGCAGCCGCTTCTGCGCTGCCTGATCGCCGCCCAGCAGGAGCAGGAATTTCCCAACGCGCGCTTCATGAAGAACGACCACTGTGACGCGGGCCGCGAGAAGCCGGCGGACAAGTCGGACAACAAGAACAGCATCGCGCTCCTGCTGGAGTTCGGTGCGTTCCGGTTTTTCGACGGCGGCGATCTGACCTGGAACACCGAGGCCGCGCTCGTCTGCCCGTTCAATCCCGTCGGCGGCGTGGATGTCTATCAGGTCAACCACCACGGCCTCGACGTGAGCAACAACCCGCTGCTCATCCAGTCCCTCGCGCCAACGGTGAGCGTGATGAACAACGGTGCGACCAAAGGAACCGGCAAAGAAACCATCGCCACGCTGCGCGCCACCAAGTCCATCCAGGCGCAATACCAAGTTCACAAGAACGTCCGGGCCGACGTGGAGAACAACACGAGTGACGAACTCATCGCCAACCACGCGCGCGAGTGCGCGGGCGACTACATCAAGCTCTCCGTGCGGCTGGATGGGAAATCTTACGTCGTGAGCATTCCCGCGCGCGGGCATCAGCGGGAGTTTCAGACCAAGGCGCGTTGAGCTATTCGGAACCTTCACCCCGATAGATCCGGTGCAGAATCTTGGTGGCCATCCCCTGCATCATTCGTTGCGAGTCCCAACGCAAGGTCTCGCCGTCGTGCGCAGCCCATTCGATGAATTTCCGCCGGGGACTGATCGCCGTCACGTAGGTGCTGTAGAGGAGTGAATCGTCCGCACCCAGAACCTGCGCCTCGACGACATAGTGCAACTGCAAGGCGGAATTGGGGGACTCGTTCACCCGCACGAGCTGTTGAGTCACCACCCGCAGACTCAACTTACTGTGACAAACGGCACCGGGCCGGCGCGCATCCGTCGCTTGGAAATGCTGTGCCCGCGCTTGTTCGACGATCTCCACAGGGAAATGCACAAGCAGATCGGAGGCGCGCACGCCATTGGTCATCTGATTCAGGGCGTCGTGCAGTTTGGTTTTGGAGACGCCGGCCAGACTGCCGTAGATCGCGCCGCCGGCCGCTGACACCGGCAGCATGGCCATTACGAAAATCACGGCTGCGCCATTGCCGGATTCGCCCGCCCCTCTGAGATTGTGTGAGACGGCCATTCCGCTCATGTCGTGGGCTGCGCCGCCTCTGGTGTCCGGCACATCGAAGACGAACGGGCGCGAGTGCGGGTGGTCGATCTGCACACCCACGGTGCCAAGCCGTGCGCGTACTTCGGGCGACGCACCCGGCCAAATCTGCGGTGTCGCCTTGGGTGATTTGCACGCCGTGAACAGGGAGGTGATGGCAAGACCCAGGACGATGGTTTTGGCTTTCATGGTCGTGACGCTAGGCGGGCGGTTCCACGTCCGGTTAATTGATATTTCCGCAGTCGAAACCTGGAGAATCAATCCAGCCCCGGAAGCTTGCGCGCCTCGTCGCCCTTGCTAGGCTGCGCGCGCAGCCATGAATGTTCACCACCTTGAATTGTTTTATTACGTGGCGCGCTTCGGCGGCATCTCGGAGGCGGTGCGCAACATTCCCTACGGCATCCAGCAGCCCGCGGTCAGTTCGCAGATCATCCAGCTCGAGGAATTTCTCGGCGTGACGCTCTTTCAACGCCGGCCGTTTGAACTCACGCCCGCCGGTGACGAGCTTTACAAATTCATCTCACCCTTCTTCGGCAACCTGGCGCAGATGACCGAGAAGCTCCAGGGCGGCACCGCGCACAGCATTCGCGTGGGCGCGTCGGAAGTGATTTTGCGCGACCACTGGCCGCATCTCGTGCAGCAGGTGCGGAAGAAATTTCCCAAGCTCAAGATGGTGTTGCGCGAAGGCTACCAGCCGCAACTGGAGCAGTGGATTGATCGTCAGGAGATCGACCTCGCCTTCACGCTCCTGAACCACAAGGCCGTGGCCGGAGGGAAAATGCTGCGCCTGATCGAATTGCCACTCGTGCTGCAGGTCGAGAAAAGCAGCAAGGTCCAGACGCCGGAAGAGTTGTGGCAGCGCGACAAGATTGAGGACGCGCTCATCTCGCTGCCCGCGAACGAATTGATCTGCAAAGTCTTTCAGCAGGAACTGGCGCGGCGCGGTCTCGACTGGTTTCCCAGCATCGAAGTGAGTTCGCTCAACCTCGTGGAGGCCTACGTGGCTCGCGGCTACGGCATCGGCCTGTCCCTAGCCATGCCGCAGGCGAAGCCGAACCCCGCCGTGCGGCAACTGGCGCTGCGCGACTTCCCGCTCCTGACCATCGGTGCGATCTGGGCCGGCAAACCCACGCCGCTCACGACCGCCTTCGTCGAGGCCGCGCAGCAGCATGTGAAGGGGCTGGTGGCAGGGAAGTGAGTCAGTCAAGCCGCCCTCGCGTTCGCGCCCCTGTTTTACTGATTACTGTCTGACTGATTACTCGCCCGACCGGTCTGAAAAATTCTTCACCAGAAAATCTCCCACTGCCCGCTGCACGTCCGCCGCGTGCTTCGCCAACCCGTCCGACTTGGGCGCGATTTCCGCGAAGACCGCGCCAGGAATTTCCCGCGCCAGCACTTCGCCGAACTCGAAGGGATGAATCGCATCACGCCGGTTCGCCAGCACCAATGTCGGCACCGCGATTCGCTTCCAGTCCGCACGCGTGTGCGCGGGGACGTGCGCGGGGATGCGCTCCAGTTTGGCGACCGTCTCCTCCGCGCGCGGGTGCGCGAACTGCGCGAGCAGCGAGGCGGCGTTGTCCGGTGATACTTTCAGCACCTGCTGAAACTCCGCCGTCTGCCGGTAGCGTTCCGCGCCCTCGCGCGCGCCGTGCTGGCGGATGAATTGCGCCAGCGTGGCGAAAGGCTGCATCTGCTCGGCGCGCGATTGCTCCAGCCACGCGGGCCGCGACAGCACCAACCCGCGCACGCGCTCCGGCTGCGTCAGCGCGAAGTGCAGCGCCATGGCCGCGCCCATCGAGATGCCGCCGATGATGGCGCGCTCGATCCGCAAATGATCCAGGAACGCGCGCAGGTCAGCGGCGAATTGCGCGACGCTGATTTTTTCCTCCGGCCCCATTGGTCGCGTCTCGCCGTGCCCGCGACAGTCGAAGGACAGCAGGCGGAAACCCGGCGGAGGCTGGAACAGATCAAACGTCTGCTGCACATCCGCACCAAGTCCGTGTTGAAAAACAAACGGCACCCCGTCCCCGGTGTCGCGATAATGAAACTGGATTCCGTCGTGGGTGAAGAAGGACATGGTCAATGCAACTGGCCGCCACCGTCGTGCAGCGTCGCGCCTTGGTGCGAAATTATTTCCCGCGCCTCCTCGATGGGGACGTGGCGTGGGACATTCGCCGCCGCACCGCGCGGGCGCGCCCAGTGGACGGCGTTGCGAATCACGCGCTGGATTTCCGGCTGATGATAAATCGGATACAGCTCGTGGCCGGGGCTGAAGTAAAAGATGCGCCCCGCGCCCCGCGTCCAGCACGCGCCGCTGCGCAGCACGTCGCCACCCGCGAACCACGAGATGAACACGAGTTCCTCCGGCTCGGGAATGGTGAACGGCTCGCCATACATTTCGCTGTGCGGGATTTCGATGCACTCGCCGAGGCCGGCGGCGATTTCGTGCGCCGGGTTCACGACCCACACGCATTCGCGTTCGCCAGCTTCGCGCCAGCGGAAGCCGCAGCCCGTGCCCATGAGCTTCTTGAAAATTTTCGAGTAGTGGCCGGAGTGGAGAACGATCAGCCCCATCCCGGCGTTCACGCGGGCGTGGACGCGGGCCACCACGTCGTCGCGCACGTCCTCGTGCTTCGCGTGGCCCCACCAGAGCAGCACGTCGGTGGACTGAAGCCGGTGGTCGGTGAGTCCGTGCTCCGGTTCGTCGAGCGTGGCGGTGGAGATTTTTAACTCCGCATCTTTTCCCAGCGCGGCGGCGAGTACGGCGTGAATGCCGTCGGGATAGATTTTGGCCACGACGGGATTCGTGCGCTCGTGCACGAACTCGTTCCAGATGGTGACGCGGATTGGACTCACGCGCGGACGATAGGCAAGGCGCCGCGCGGACGGCGAGCGGGAAAGCACCGCGCCCCTCACCCGCGTGCGGTCACGGTCAGCACTCCGTTCTCCGAGCCGAAGGGATTGGGCGCGACGACCTGCGCCTTGGGATCGGTGACCCACTGGCCGTCCACCACGAAACGGTATTCGTAGCTGCCCGCCGGCAGCGTGAGTTCCTTGGCCCACTTGCCGTTGCCGAGCGGCACGAGCGGCGTGGCTTGCGGCTGCCAGTGGTTGAACGAGCCGGCCACACACACATCAATGGCGTCCGGCTGGTAAATTTCCAACCGCACCGCCGAGCCGCTGCGCGAGCCGTTGCGCCGGGGAGATTTTGTCGTTTTCATAATCACTCTTTCGTTCGCGAGCTTCCGCCCTGTCGCGCGCGGTCATCCTGTTTCCACCCCAGTCATTTCACTCCGCTGGCGCGCGCATTCAAGCACTGTCCGTTGCCAACTTATTCACCGGGGAGCCGGGGGAATTCTGCAACGGCTCCGGCCCCGGCGCCGGGCACACCACGACTGGCTCATCAACGCGAGACTGGAAAGTCTCGCAACCTGCCGGCTGGAAAGCCGGCGTGACGTCGCGCCCGCGCGCCACCGCCGACTTGTTTCTTGACGCTCCGCCGCGTCCGCACGTCAATCATGCCCATGAATTTCACCCACGCCGTTTTTCCGCTCTCGCTTTGCGCCGTCCTCGCCGCGTCCGCCGCCGACTGGCCCCAATGGCGCGGGTCGCACCGCACCGGCCACGCGGACGCTTCCGCCCAACTCATCGACAAACTTCCCGCCGAACCAAAAATTCTCTGGCGCGTGAAGGCGGGCGAAGGTCTCGCCTCGCCCGTCGTCGCAGGCGGCAAAGCGTTTCTCTTCGAGAACGTCGGCGGGAAAGAAACTCTCCGCTGCGTGAGCGCCGCCGACGCGAAGGAACTTTGGGCCACGCCCATTGACGACGTCTTCAAAGACTCGCAAGGCCCCGCCGGCCCGCGCTCCACGCCGGTCGTGGACGGCGACCGCGTTTATGTCCAGTCCTGTCGCGGCGAGTTGCAGTGCCTCGCCGTCGCGGACGGAAAGAAACTCTGGGGCGCGAATTTCACGAAGGATTTCTCCGCCGTGTTCTTCGGCGAGAAAGGTTCCGCGCAAGCCGCCGCGCGCCACGGCAACAACGGCTCGCCCGTGATTCACGGCGACCACCTCCTCGCGCAAGTCGGCTCGACCAACGGCGCGAGCCTCGTCTGCTTCGACAAGAAAACCGGGCAGGTCATTTGGAAATCGCAGAACGATGTCGCGGGCTACGGTGCTCCGGTGGTTGCCACGCTGGCGGGCGCGCCACAACTCGTGAGCTTCACCGCCGACGGCGTGATTGGTCTCGCCCCGAAGGACGGCGCGCTGCTCTGGCGTTTTCCCATCAAGACCACCTTCAGCCGCCACGCCACCACGCCCGTCATTCACGACGACATCGTGGTCGTCTCGTCGCATCAGGGCGGCTTGTTCGGGATTCAAATTTCCAAGGACGGCGCGGGCCAGAAGGCAACGCAGGAATGGGTCAGCAAACCCGCCGCGATGAATTTCGCCAGCCCCGTGGCCGTGGGCGGACACCTCTACGGACTCGGCCCCGCGAAGAACATCGAGTGCGTCGAGATCGCGACCGGCAAAATTCTCTGGAGCCAGGATGGTTGGGTCACGAGTTCCGCCGACAAGGCCCACGCCGCTTTCATCGTGCTCGGGAAAAACATTCTCGCTCTCACCGACAGCGGCACCCTCATCCTCTTCGCCGCCGATCCGAAAGAGGCGCGCGAGCTTTCCCGCGTGCAAGTCTGCGGTGTGAACTGGTGCAACCCCGCCTACGTGGACGGAACCCTTTTCCTCCGCGACGGGAACCGTCAGGGCGGCGAGTGGATGGCGGTGTCGTTGTTGCCCTGACTGCGCGGCTGCCTGCGTGCCCGGAGCACCGAATTTTTTCACCACGGAAAACACGGAAGACACGGAACAAAACAATCGCACGCTCCCGTTTTCTTTCCGTGTTTCCTGTGTCTTCCGTGGTTGAATCTTTTCCAATGAACGACCGCTACATCGCCGCGAAAGAACGCTGGGCCGCCAAGATGGCTGGAAAGGCCAAGCCCGCCGGGCGCTCCACCGACCGTCTGCCACCCGGCCAGCATGAGGTGCGGAACTTCCCCGTGCTCGACCTCGGCCTGCGGCCCGAAGTGACGCTCGACCAGTGGGAGTTGAAAATCAGCGGCCAGGTGGAGAAGCCCGTGACGCTGAACTGGGCGCAGTTCATGGCCCTGCCGCAGTTTGAGGACGTGAGCGACTTCCATTGCGTCACGACGTGGAGCCAATACGACATGCGCTTTCAAGGCGTCGCGTTTTTCACGCTCGCGGATCTCGTGAAGCCGAAGCCCGAGGCCACCCACGTCTATTTCAAAAGCTACGACGGCTACTCCACGAACAACCCGCTCGACGTGTGTCTGGACGACGACGTGCTGATCGCGCACTCGTGGAACGGCGCGCCACTGACCAAGGAGCACGGCGGCCCCGCGCGCGTGATCATTCCGAAACGCTACGCGTGGAAGGGCGCGAAGTTCGTGCGCGAAATCATTTTCCTCGACCGCGACCTGCTGGGTTTCTGGGAACTGCGCGGCTACTCGAACACCGCCGACCCGTGGAGCGAGGACCGGTTTTCGTAGCGGGAATTTTTGTTAGTGGGGCAGCCGTCCCGGCTGCCGCGCGTCCACTGGCCGTCCCGGCTGGTGGTTCTTCAGCCGGGACGGCCGACGGACAGAAGACAGGCGGGACGCCTGCCCCACTACGTTGTCGGCGGCGTCTCTTTCGCCGCCAGAATCTGCTGGCGGATGAATTCCAAAAACTCCTCGCGCGGCATGGTCAGGTATTTTTCCGGCAAGATCGGCTGGCCGAGGTGGACTTCCACCTTTCTGAATCCGCGCACGGGATGGAAGCGGCCCGCCTTCGTGGAGATGAGCTGCATGTTCTCGATGAACACCGGCACGATGGGAATCTGCGCCTCGCGGGCGATGAAATAAATCCCCGGCTGGCAGGTGGCGACGTTCACGCCGTCGCCGCGCGTGCCTTCGGGAAAGACGCCGAGGTGAAAGTCTTTTCCCGAACGCCCGTAGGCTTGCAGTTCACGGATGCGATTGGGATTCAGCTTGCCGCGTTCGAGCAGGAAC
>JANNGC010000405.1:0-4008 GCA_031380445.1 Pedosphaera sp. | reverse complement strand
AACGTGACCATCTTCACGGAGTCGCGATGCTTCACAAACGCGCGGAAGATTCCGGCGTAAGCGTTAGCGAGTTTCTTGTCGGCATCGCTCACGAGACCGCCTTGGGTGGTCGCGGCGTTGTCGGCCACGTTCGCGCCGAATCCGCGCTGGCCGCCCTGCGCGCTGTTCACGTCCAACTCCGTGATGTGAATGGGCAGACCAAGCGTCGCCATTTCGGTGAGCGACTGATCCATCGTGTCGAAGGTCGTCGAGACGTTGACGTGCGCCTGCGAGCCGATGGCGTGGACCGGCACCTTCTGCGCCTGGAGTTCCTTGATCAGCGAGATGAGCCGCTTGCGCTTCGCCGGGTTCTCCAAGCCGTAGTCGTTGTAGCGGAGAATCGCCTGCGGGTCCGCCTCGTGCGCGTATTGAAAAGCCTTGGCGATGAAGTCCGGCCCGATGATTTCCGACCACAGCGAGGTCCGCAGAACATTGGTGCCCTGGCCGTCGGCGAGGGCTTCGTTCACGACATCCCAAACCTGGATCTTCCCCTTGTAGCGACCGACGACGGTGTGGATGTGCTCGCGCATCCGCAGAAGCAATTCGTCCCGCGACGCGCGCGGGCCGTTAAAGCGACCGAACCCGCCGCCGAAGCCGGGACCGCCACGTCGCCCGGGCTGGTTCGTCCCCGGCGCAATCGTGTTCGCGCCAGCGGCGGACGCGACGGGTGCCCGATTGGTCGCGGAGGCCGGCGGCGGATTCGTGCCCGCGAACACCCAGTTCGGCGTCTGACTGTGCCATACGAGCGTGTGCCCGACGACCTGCATGTTGTTGCTCAGGCCGAAATTCACCAGGGCATCCGTCGGGCCGAAGTCGTATCCGTCCGCGCCCTCGCGCGGATGAATGAGCTGCCACTTCGTGTCGTTCTCGGCGGTGATTTGGTTGAAGTGCTTCTTGAGCAGCGCCACATCCGCGGCGTTCAGCTCCGCGCTGCGGCGGAACCCAGTGCCGCCCGTGACCATGCTGCGGTTGACCGCCGTGCCGACAACGAAATGATCCTGGAAAGCGTCCTTCAGCGCGACCGGCGCATCTGCGGCACCGGCTGTTGTTCCCGCCGCCAGCAGCATTGCCTGGAACAGGCCGGCCAGAAGTCTGAGATTTGAGTTGGAGCTTTTCATGTTTGTCCGGGGTTGCATGTCCTTACGGCGACAATTTGATTTTGAGATCCTTCACGTGCGCGCCGGCCATATCGAGCAAACGCATCGCTCCCTGCCAACTGTTCTGTTCGTTGGTGACCTTGAACACCATGACATTGACGCCTTTCTTCAAGGTGACCTTGCCCTTGTCCGCATCGAGCATGAGCGGGCGCGGTTCCGTGAAGGCGTAGATGTCCACGCCATTGAAGTAGATGCGGCCTTGATCGTTGCTGGCCACCGCCACGATGACGTCGGGCGTCTCCTTCTCGCACTCGATGTAGGTGACCATGTAACCCGCGACGTGATCGTTGATGGACTTCAGGACTTCATTGAAGTCGAAGTAATTGGTCGAGGCGGTGATGTTCTGCCAGACCAATTCCTTGCCGGCGACTTTGACCTTGTCCCCGGCCTTCGGACGCAGCGCGGCCTCGTTCGGGATCTGTTCCTTGAGCAGCGCCTCCGCGCACGTCTCGCCATCGCGAATCGCCACCGGGGCGAGCATGACCCAGTGGCGGATGTAACCCTCCGAGTCGGGCCTCAGCGCATCGGCGGCGGCGGCCTGCGAGCTCAACAAACCAAACAAAGCGACCGCACCAAGAGCGGCAAAGAAGTTTTTCATAAAGTGTTTCTGTGCATCACTGGTGCATGAATTACTGCGGCACGAGCTTGAAGACCTTGCCGCGCGTGCCGAACGCCGAGTTCATCCCGTTGGCCAGCACGTAGAGTTCGCCTTCGGCATCCTCGCCCAACGCCCAGATGTAGGACTTGATGCGGCCGTTCGGAAACTCCTTCAACGCGAGCGGCTCCACCGTCCAGCGAGCGCCAGCCGCATTGCCGGGCGGAATCGTCGCCACGAGCAGCGTGCCGTCAGGAATGGCCATGCTGCGCGACCAGTCGGCGAAGATGTATTTGCCGATGAGCGCGGGAAAGGCTTTGCCGCGATAGACGTAGCCGCCTGTCACTGTGACGCCGAACGCATTCGAATCCGTCCCGCGACCGCGCAATGTTTTGTAGGTGAGGACGGGATCGACGAACGGTTTGCCATCGACGCCGACGCGCACGGCATTGGTCGGAGCGCTGCGCGGGTTCTTCGGATCAAATCCATCGAAGCCTTCGCGCAGACGCCAGCCGTAGTTGCCGCCATTGACGATGACGTTGATCTCCTCCCATCGATCCTGACCGACATCCGCGAGAATCAAATCGTGCTTCCCGCCGCGATCGAAGGACATGCCCCACGGATTGCGCAGGCCATAGGCAAAGATTTCAGGCAGCCCCTTCTTGCCGTCCGCATACGGATTGTCCTTCGGGATGCCGTAGGGATTGCCGCGATCCACATCGAGACGCAGCACCTTGCCGAGCAGAGTCTGGAGGTTTTGCGCAAAGCCCTCGGGCGGATGGCCGCGTCCGCGTGCCGTGTCGCCCACGTCGTTGGGCGCGCCGCCGTCGCCCACCGTCCAGTAGAGAAACCCATCCGGACCGAACGCGAGTCGCCCGCTGTTGTGATTCCAGTCCGGCTCGTCGATTTCCAGAATCACGCGCTCGGACGTGGAGTCGGCGGCGGTGAAGTCCGCCCCGGCAATCTTGAACTCGCTGAGGCGCTGAGTGTGATCCCATTTGGGCGGCGCGTTGGTCCGCAGCGGCGCGCTGTAAGCGACGTAGAGTTTGCGGTTGGAGTTGAACTGCGGATGCAGGGCGAGGCCGAGCAGTCCGCGCTCTTCCATGCCTTTGTTGATTGCCACCATTTTGGGACGCAGATCTAGGAAGAGTTGCTCGGCGCGTTTTCCATCGCGGTCGAGCAAATGAATGACACCGTTCTGCTCGGCGAGAAGCATGCGGCCCGAGCCGTCGGGAATGTGAGCCAGCGCCATCGGAGCGCCGAGTCCTTCGGTGATCAGTTTCAGACCGATGTTCGCGACGTTATTCGACTCCGCCATCGCGCGGGGCAGTACGCCGACGATGGCTAGTAACGAAAACAGGATGCAGGCGTAAAGCGGTCGGCGCATGGGTAGGAAGATTCTCAGTGTGTGATTCATCGGTGGAATTTTTGCGATCACTCGTACTGGTTCACCTTCTTCACCGGCACCGTCACGCCATCTTTCGGCGGCGTCTTGAGCGTGTCGAGATACGCGAGGATGTCCGCGGTCTCTTGCTCCTTCAGCAGCACACCGAGGGGCGGCATGGGCGAAATCCCCAGGCTCTCAAATCCTTTGGCGAGTTTGGCGTTCGGGTCCATCAGGCTCTCCAAGATGTAAGCCTTGTCCGCGCGGACGGCGATGCCGTCGAGGATGGGGCCAACGTCGCCGCCTTTGCCGCCGACCATGTGGCAGGATGCGCACGCCGCGACCGGGCTGTTGTGAAACAAATCCTCGCCGCGTTTCGCATCGCCGGCCGTGATCGTGACCACGTTCTCTCCGACGTTCGCGACCTTGTGGATGCGTCCCAGCAACGTGAGCGTGTCGTTCAGGAACGCGTCGCTGTTGTTGACGGGAACGCGGGAGAGTTGGGCGACGACCGTTTGGATCGCGGGAATGGTGGGGAACTCCACGAGCTTCGCCAGCGCGACCTGACGCGTGATCAGATCGGGATCTTGGACGACTGAACTGCTGAAGAACAGTTGGCGTCCCGCCTCGTTCGCTGGCAGCGCGCGAACGGCGTTGCGACGCACGGCTGGATCCTTGGAGAGCAACGCGGCCTGATGCGTGTCCTTGTCGAGCGCGCCTATGCCTTCGAGCGACCAGAGGGCATTGATCGCGCCCTTGCCGCCGGTAGCGGAGCGCACGCGTTTCTTCAACCCGGGAGCGGCGTCCGTCAATTTGTTGTCCACGATCAAGCC
>JANNGC010000338.1:0-1721 GCA_031380445.1 Pedosphaera sp. | reverse complement strand
GCCCGGCGAAGTTCATCAACTACGAGGGGCGGCCGGCGGATTATTATCTCAAGCTCACTGGTGCGGGCGCGAAGATGCTGCGCGGGGAGCGTCCGTTGACGGCCACCATCCCGCAGTTTTAGCCGCCGGCTTTTTATCAAGAGATGGGGAATCGCTGGGTCCTCGGAACGGATTGAAGCCGCGTCCGTCAAAATCGTCAGACCTCGGAATGAAACGAAACCACCTTCGCAAGCTCGCCGCTCTCGGCGCGCTGCTCGGCGCGCCGGGTTGGACGGCGGAGCCGGCGGTGGATTTCGTCCGCGATGTGCAACCGGTTTTTGCCAAACACTGCGTGTCGTGCCACGGCCCGGAGAAGCAGAAGAACGGCTACCGGATCGATGTGAAAAGCGTGGCGCTGGCTGGTGGCGAGTCAGGGGAAAAAGCCATCCGGCCGGGAAAGGGCGCGGAGAGTCCGCTGATCAAATTTGTCTCCGGCGAAGACCCGGACACGAAGATGCCGCCGAAGGGCGAGCTGTTGTCGGCCCAGGAAGTCGCCACGTTGCGCGCATGGATTGATCAAGGTGCGGTGTGGCCGGACAACGCGGGCGTGAAGCTGGCCGACCAGCGCGACTGGTGGTCCCTCCAGCCGCTCACGCGTCCAGCGGTGCCGGGCACGAACGCCCATCCGCTTGATGTTTTCATCCGCGCTCGCTTGGCGGACAAGAAACTCACGCCTGCGCCAGCCGCAGATCGTCGTACGCTCCTGCGCCGGGTTTATTTTGATCTCATCGGGCTGCCACCGTCGCCGGAGGAAGCGAATGCGTTTGTCGCGGATCCGGACCCACTCGCCTACGAGAAACTGGTGGACCGGCTGCTCGCCTCGCCGCGCTACGGCGAGCGCTGGGCGCGGCACTGGCTGGACGTGGTGCATTACGGCGAGACGCACGGTTACGACAAGGATCAGCCGCGCCCGAACGCCTGGCCGTATCGCGATTACGTCATCCGCGCTTTCAACGAAGACAAGCCCTACGCGCGCTTCGTGCAGGAACAGATCGCGGGCGACGTGCTGTTCCCCGATACGCGCGACGGCATTGAGGCGCTCGGCTTCATTGCCGCCGGACCGTGGGACATGATTGGTCACGCGGAGGTGCCGGAGACGAAGGTGGACGGGAAGATCGCGCGGCATCTCGATCGTGATGACATGGTGG
Organism: Pedosphaera sp.; assembly: GCA_031380445.1. GTDB lineage: Bacteria > Verrucomicrobiota > Verrucomicrobiia > Limisphaerales > SIBH01 > JANNGC01. The sequence goes on along the minus strand of JANNGC010000338.1, from coordinate 534 downwards.
CGAACACCATCAACACCTTCAACTCGGTCACGATTCACTGCGCCCAGTGCCACAACCACAAGTTCGATCCGCTGCCGCAGGAGGATTACTACGCGCTACAAGCGGTGTTCTCCGCGCTCGACCGCGCCGACCGCAAATACGACCTCGACCCAGCGGTGGCGAAGCAACGACGCGAACTTGACGCACGCAAACTGGAACTCGCCCAGCGCCAGACCGCATTGATGGCGCGCGCCAAATCGGCGGCCGGTTCGGAACTCGCCGATTTGGAAAAGCGTCTTGCCGCCGCGGAGAAGTCCAGCGCGAGCAAGCAGCGCCCCGAGTTTGGTTATCACTCCGGCATCGATCCGAAGCAGGACGTGACGAAGTGGGTGCAGGTGGATCTGGGCACGAACGTGGCGCTGGAGAAGGTCGTGCTCGCGCCGTGCCACGATGACTTCAATAAGATCGGGGCAGGCTTTGGCTTTCCCGTGCGGTACAAGATCGAGGCGGGCGATGACGCGGAGTTTCGCGGCGCGGTAACAATGCTCGTGGATC
>JANNGC010000328.1:0-7417 GCA_031380445.1 Pedosphaera sp. | reverse complement strand
ACATTGGATCACTCAACCGCGACCGCCACCGGCTCCGCTGGCAACTGCACCGTCACCGTCGTCAGCTTCGCGGGCTCGGAGGCGACGTGGATCGTTCCGCCGTGGGCTTTCACAATCCAGCGCACGATGCTGAGGCCGAGGCCGCAGCCTTCGATCTCGCTGCTGTGCGCGGCGTCGCCGCGATAGAACCGGTCGAAGACGCGCGGGAGTTTTTCCGCCGGAATGCCGGGGCCGGTGTTCGCAATGGTCAGCGCGACGGTGCCGTTGTGACGACTGAGGCCAATGGTCACACGCCCGGCGGGCTGGTTGTACTTGATGGCGTTGTCGGTGAGATTGAGGAGCAACTGCTTCAACCGATGGCGGTCGCCGCGAATGGTCGTCTCGTCGCAGTCCTTCAATTCCACCTCAAGCTGATGCGGGCGGGCGAGCAGTTGCGCGTCGGCGAAACTGTCGCGCACCAGTTCGTCGAGCCGCACCGGCTCCTGCGCGAGCGTGACGTGGCCGGAGTCGGCTTTGGCGAGCAGGGTGAGGCCGTCCACGATTTTGGTGAGACGCGCGATCTCGTCGAGTTGCGCGGCGAAGAACTCTTGGTCAGCAGTGGAAGTGACGGTGTCGCGCAGCTTCGTTTCGATTTCGCCGCGCAGGATGGTGAGCGGCGTTTTCAGCTCGTGCGAGGCGTGCAGGGTGAACTCGCGGATGTGGTTGATGGAATCGTCGAGCCGCTGGGTCATGGAATTGAAGACCATGGTGAGGCGATCCAGTTCGTCGCGATTGCCCGAGCGCTCCATGCGCTGATGCAAGTTGTCCGCCTGCACGCGTTCGAGCGCGTGCGTCAAGGTGCGGATGGGCGAGAGCGCGCGGCGCATGAGGAACCAGCCGCCGATCACCGCGAGCACAAACGCAGGCAGACCGCCGAAGAGCATGATTTCGCCGAACTCCCCCAGCGCGGTGTGGCCTTCGAGCGCGAGCACCTTGCCCATGCTGGGATGCGCCACCACCATTTCGTAATACGCGCAGCCGCCGATCAGCACGAAGCCGGCGAGGAGGATCACCACGTACCACAGCATCAACTGGTTGCGAATTTTCACGGCGGTTCCTGCAAGACGTAGCCCACGCCGCGCACGGTCTGGAGCAGCTTCACCGGGAAGTCCGCGTCAATTTTCTCGCGCAGGCGCATGATGTACACGTCCACGAGATTCGTGCCGGGATCAAAATCGTAGTCCCAAACTTTTTCCACAATGGCCATGCGCCCGCAGATGCGGCCCGCCGAACGCATAAGAAATTCCAGCAGCAGATACTCCCGGCGCGCGAGTTCAATGGCCGTCGTGCCGCGCTGCACTTTGCGCGTCACCGTATCGAGCGTGAGGTCGCCGACGCGGAGCACGGCGGACTTGGTCTCGCCGCTGCGCCGTCCCAGCGCGCGCACACGGGCGATGAGTTCTTCGAGCGCGAAAGGTTTGGAGAGATAATCATCCGCGCCCGCGTTCAAGCCCTCGACGCGTTCGCCGACCGAGCCGCGCGCGGTCAGCAGCAGGACGGGCGTGGAATTGTTTTTCTCGCGCATCTGGCGGACGACGCTCAGGCCGTCGCGGCCCGGCAGCATCACGTCCAGCACCACGATATCGAAGGGGGTGGTGTCAACCGCCGCGAGCGCCAGCGTGCCGTCGTGCAACACGTCCACGGCATGGCCCTCGGCCTGGAGCGCCTTGCGAATAAACGAGGCGGTCTTTTTTTCGTCTTCCACCACGAGCACGCGCATGGCCTTGAACTTATCGGCCATGCGCACGGGCGGCAATGGAGTTGTGGCGACGGGCGGGGCGAGTTTCATGGGGCCGGTGTTCACGGTTGATGGAGGTGGCCCGCCGGACTTGGGCGGTTCGGAACAGGCTGCGCTCCGGCGGTTCTGACATTCATCCGGCGACTCTCTCCGCCCCAAATGAAAGCGCCATGAAGCGTGGGTGACACAACTGTCATGCTCGTTTCATTCGCGCGGCCGGCTTCGCAGTCAGCCCTCTCCAGCCCGCCCCCCCCCCCGACCACGGCGTCACGCCCGCGAAGTCCGGTCGAGAAGGCGCGCCACCTGCCGCCGCAGAAGTTCCACCGCGCCCTCCGTCCAGAGGACGTGCGGTGACGCGGCGATTTTCTTTTCCAGCGGCCATTGCGCGGCGAGGCGCTGCTGGATTTGCGGCTCGGGCCAACCGCGCGCGCGGAGTCGTTCCAGTTGGGTGGCGGCGGTGCAGGCGGTGCAGAGCACGGCGTCAAAGTGCGTTTGCGCCTCGGTTTCAAACAGCAGCGGAATCACCACCACGCACGTCCCCTGCTCGGCCTCGCGCCATGCGTCCACTTGCGCGAGCCAGCGGTCACGGATGAGCGGGTGCAGAATGGCTTCGAGTTCCTGGCGTTTTTGCGGCGCGGCGAAAACCACTTCGGCCAGCGCGGCGCGACGGAGTTTTCCTTCCGCATCAATCAGCTCACGACCGAACGCGGCGGCAATGGACGTGAGCGCAGGCTGGCCGGGCGCGACGACTTCGCGCGCGATGTCATCAGTGTCAATGACGGGAAGGCCGCGCGCAGCGAGCAGGCCGGCGACGGTGGATTTGCCTGTGCCGATGCCGCCGGTGAGTCCGAGGAGTTTCATCACGCGGCGCGCGCGGCGCGTTTGGTCACAGCTTGCGCAGGCGGTAGAACGCCGTGCCGGAGGCTGGCGCCGTCACTTGGTTCTCGCCGCCCACGACCGTGATCGTGAGTCCCGCCGCCGCCCACGGGCCGAGCACGGAGGAGCTGGATTCAAGGACGTAGCCAACAGAAGGCGCGGGCCAGGCGATGACGACATTCGCGCCGGAGGAACGGATGCTCAACGTGGGCGCGATCAAGACCGTGACGATGGAGAAGGAATTGTTCGCCACGTTCGAATCGCTCTGCGTCGCCGCGACGGCGAGCAGGTTCGTAAGGTTCGCCGTGCCGGTGCCGCTGATGGTCACGGTGGCGGCCGCGCCCGAAGCGAGCGCGCCGAGGTTCGCAGTCACGAGTCCTGCGCCGGTGGTGTAGCTGCCTTGGCTGACGCTCACGGAACCGAGCGTGAAGCCGACGGGCAACGTGTCGGTCAAGGTCACGCCAGTCGCGGTGGCCGGGCCGTAGTTCGCCACGGTGATCGAGTAACTGACCGCCGCACCGGAGATGATGCTCGCGGGCGCGGTGGCCGTCACCGCCACGTCGGCGGCGGAGACGATGGGCGTGGCCGTCTGGATGTTCAGCGTCCAGCCGCCGTCCATGCGCCCGGCATCGCCGTTCGCGTCATCGAAGACGTAGAGCGACCAGGTGCCGTTCGGGTCCACGCTGTTGAACGCGGAAAGGTTCGTGCCGTACGGACCGGCCGGCGCGGGCGCGGGCAGAATGTCGCCGGGCGGATAATCCGTCGGACGATAGGTGCCGCCGGAAATCGTGTTCGCAAACGGCAGCGCGCCGCCCGTGCCGTCAAAGGTCAGCGTCACGCCGCTCACGGAATTGCCCGCGCCGGCATCAGACATCAACATCACTTTCTGACCCGCCGGGCCGACGAGCAGCACGTCCACATCCTCGGGGAACGTGTGCGTGAACTGGCGCAGCGTGACCGTGACTTTGCTGACCGTGCCGGTGACGCCGGAGACCGTGATCGTGGCCGGATAATTCGTCGCCGCGCCCGCGAGCGGAATGATGATGACGTCGCTGTTCGTAAAACCACGGTTCGCGCTGACGTTGAAGGTGAACGCGACCGTGCCGAGATTTTGCGCGCCGTCCTGAAGTTGCAGCGTCGCGGTCAAGGTGCCGCCCGCCGCCGCCGAGGCCGTGAAGCTGAAGCTGCGCGAGACCGTGGGGCCGTTCGCGACGAGCGCGCCGTAGTTTTGCGCCGCGCCCGGGCCGGTGACGCCGCCCGTGGCGAGCAATGTCGCAACGAGATTGCCCGCGTCGAGCGTGCCGACGTTGCGAAGACCGAAGTTGATGGTGACGATTTCGCCGGACTCAATCGCGCCATTCGCCGGAGCCACGCTTTCGCTCGTGAGCGCTACACCGGAGGAGACAATCAACGGCGCGAGCGCGTTGATGGTGGTGATGACGTTGGTCGTGTTGTTCGCGGGCAAGGAATCGGTGCTGGTCGCCACGACCGCGAACAGATTCGCCGCATCGCCCGCGTTGAACGGCGTGGCCACGATGGTCGCGGTGGCGCTGGCGTTCGCAGCCAGCGATCCGAAGTCGCAGGTGATGACGCCGCCGGAGAAGCTGCACGCGCCCTGCGAGTTGGTGGCGGAGACGAAGTTCATCGAAGCCGCGAGGCGGTTGGTGACTTGCACCGCGTCGGCGTGGTTCGGGCCTTGATTGGTGACGGTGATGTGGAACGTGACGTTGCTCGACACGAAGACCGTCGTGGGCGCGGTGCTCACGCTGATGGCGAGGTCGGCCACCGGATTGTTCGCGGTGACACTCGTGGTCACGGAATTGTTGGCCGTGTCCAAATCCGTCACATCGCCCGCGACACTGGCCACGTTGATCTTCGATCCGGCGCTGTTCGGCGTGACGGTAATGGCCACGGTCGCCGTTGCGCCGCTGTTGATGGTTCCAAGATTCGCCGTGACCACGCCCGCGCTTTCGCTGGCCGTGCCTTGGCTGGGATTCGCGGAAACAAAACCTGTTCCCGGCGGAATCAAATCGGTCAGCACCACGGCGGTGGCGTTGCTCGGGCCGCTGTTCGCCACGGTGAGCATGTAAGTGAGCGGCTCGCCCACGATGGCCGGATTCGGCGCGGCGCTGGCCGTGACGGAAAGATTCGCGAGCGGCAAGACCGGCACCACGATGGTGAGGCCGAGCGACCAACCGCCGGAGACGCTGCCGCCGTCGTTGCCGCCATCATCGTGGATGAAGAGCGACCAGGTGCCGTTCGGAGCCGTGCCGTTGAACGATGCGAGCGATGCCACGAGCGGTCCCGACGGCGCGGGCGCGGGGAAGATGTCGCCCGCTGGCTCGGTGCCGGAGGTGAAGTCCGAAGGCAGATAATTTCCCGCCGCGATGACGCTCTCATTCGGCAGCGTGCCGGAGGCCGTGGGCGTGAAGGTGAGCGTACGGTTCACGATGGGCGTGCCGCCGCCCGCGTCGGACATGAGCACGAGCTTCTGGCCGAGCGGGCCGACGAGCAGCGCATCAATGTCGTCCGGGAACGTGTGCGAGAGCTTGGTGAACGTGACGCGCGCCTGGCCGATGACGCCGGCCACGCCGTTCACGTCAATGGTCGCAGGATACGGCGTCGCCGCACCGAGGTTGTTGATGATGATCTCCGCGCCGTTCGCGAACGTGATGTCGCCGCCGAGCGAGAAGTGGAACGTGACCGTGCCGAGGTTCTGCACGCCGTCCTGAAGTTGCAGCACGGCGGAAACGGTTTCGCCCGCGTTGCCCGGCGCGGTGAAGGTGAACGGACGCGCGACGCTGGAGCCGATGCCGATGGCTCCGTAATTCTGCGAGCCGCTCGAGCCGCTCACGCCATTTCCATCGAGCAAGGTGGCGACGAGATTGGTGCTCGCCGCGTAACCAATGTTTCGCAGGGCCAAGTTCAACGTCACCGTTTCACCGGCCTCGATGCCGCCGGTGCTGGGGCTGAAACTTTCGAGGAGAACTTCGGTGCCGCCCGAGACCAGGATCGGCAACGGCGGCGTGACCGTGGAAACAACGGTGACGACGTTGTTGCCCGGATTTCCATCGGCCGTGGAAGAACTGACACTGAACTGATTGGTCAAGATTCCCGGCGTCGTCGGACGAACGACGATGGAGACGGACGCGCCCGAGCCTCCGCCCAGCGCGCCAAGATCGCAACGCACGACGCCGCCCACCAGTGAGCAACCGCCTTGTGAGGCCGTGGCCGAATCATACGTCACCCCCGCCGGCAGGACGTTCGTGAGCACGACGGCCGAGGCACTGACCAGAGACTGGTTCGTGACCGTGGCGTGGTAAGTCAGATTGATTCCTTGCACCGCCGGCTCTGGCGCAGCGGTCACGCTCAGGCCGAGATCCGTGGTGCAATTGCCGCCGCCGTCCTGGCATACGCTGGGATAGATGGCCAGCGTCCAGCATTCCAGAACTCCCACCGCCCCCGCTTCGGTGTCCGAGACGCGCAGCCGCCACTGGCCGTTCAAAGCGGCTCCGTTCTTGCCGTAAAAGGCGGTCAGCGCCTGTTCCGGACGATAAGCCCCCACGAAGGGCGGGACGGCCACCGAAATCGGGAACGGTGCGTTGTCATCAAAGGTCGTGCGCGCGCTCAGGGGAACGCAGCTTGTTCCGTAGCCCAGCCCGGCCACCCCCCGCTGAAAAGCGAGATTGATCGTGGTTCCGTCCGGGCCGATCAGATCCACCACCAGATTCGACGGCGCCGAGTGACTGATGTAAAGGGCCACGGTGAGCTTGCCGATGGCACCATCCACACCGCCGACGTTGATGGTGGAGATTGCTCCATTCGTGCTGTTGTCCGGAATGGCCAACGGCGTGTTGTTGTTGCGCAGCGCGGGCACGAGAAGCACCTGGCCTGTTCGCAACCGGATTTGGTTCGTGTCATTGCGCGTTCCCGAGGCGACCACGAGTTGAAAATCAATGGGGACACCGCAGACAAAACTGGGGGAGGTCAGCACCCGGAAAGGTCCGACGTTCGTCGCCAGTCCGTTCGTGGGCGTGAAAGGAAACGCCGCCACAACATCCAGAATCGTGACTCCCGGCGTGGTGGTGGTCAGGGTGGCCAGACCGGCCACGGCATTGGTCCGGCCAATGTTCTTGAGCGTCAGAAAAAGCTCGTTGCACTCGTTGGGATCAATCAATTCATTTTGATTGCCCCCCACGACCTGGGCGCTCACGAAACTAATCCCGCGGCCAGGCGGCGTGATGCTCAGGGCCGCCGCCGCCATGACAATGCCCACACCGGAGTCGGAGTCCAGGCCCGGGGCTTCAATGTCGAGGGCCGAGTTGGTCAGGATGGTTCGCATCTCCTGCGGCGTCAGAAACGGATTGAAGGACTTGAGCAGCGCGGCAATGGCGGCCGCGTGCGGAGCCGCCGCCGAGGTGCCGAAAAAGCGGCTGAAGCCCGGCACCGTGGTCTGTCCGCCGTCCGCCGCCGCAATGTCCGGCTTCAAACGAACCACGCCGCCGGTGGAAGTAAAGCTGCCCGGCGTGATCGCCGCTCCGTTCGCATGGTAAAACACGCGCCGGGGACCATCGCTGCTGAAACTCTCCACCGGATTGGCCGCACCGCCCACAAACGGGTTGGGAAACGCGGTCGCCACATCCACGGCCGCAACACAAAACGCGTTGGTCGCGACCGCGTGTCCTTTTACCTCGCCCGCCGTGCTGACCGACAGCCGCCCGCGCACGGAATCAATGTTCATGTAGCGGGAGGCCGCCGCGTCCG
>JANNGC010000296.1:0-1864 GCA_031380445.1 Pedosphaera sp. | reverse complement strand
GGCTGTGCGGAGCGGGCACTTTCCAGCCCGCAGAACGCCTCTAAGTCCTGGGGGTGTTGTTACAACTGACCGCCTCCCTCGTCACAATTTGCTGCGTAGTGTAAAGTCCGCGCTCCGTTGACACTCGCGCGCCTTTCTTGTTCTCTCGCCGCGCTTGAATCAGCCAGCAACCATTCTTCCCGGCGCGACCATCGGCGTGCTCGGCAGCGGCCAGTTGGGCCGCATGTTCGCCATCGCCGCGCGCGAGCTAGGCTATCGCATCCAGATTTTTTCCCCGGACAACGACACGCCCGCCGGCCACATCGCCGACCGCGAATGGACCGCCCGCTACGATGACTTGGAGAAGGTGCGCGAGTTCGCGCGCGGCGTGGGTGTGGTGACGTTTGAATTTGAGAACGTGCTGTCGCTCACGACCGAAGCCGTGGCCGAGAGCACGCCCGTGCGTCCCGCCGGAAACGTCCTGCACATCACGCAACAGCGCCTGCGCGAAAAAACTTTCCTGAGTGAGAACGGCTTTCCGGTCACGCCGTTTCGCCGCATCACGTCGCTCGTTGAACTTCAGGACGCCGCGCGCGAACTCGGCCTGCCCGCCGTGCTCAAGACCGCGAGCTTTGGCTACGACGGCAAGGGGCAGGCCAAGCTGCGTCCTGATTCCGATCTGGCCGTCGCATTTGCTGCGCTGCAAGGAGCCGAGGGCATCTACGAGGCGTTCGTAGATTTCGAGAAGGAAGTCTCCGTCGTGGCCGCGCGCACGGCGTCCGGTGAGTTCAAGGCGTTCCCTGTTTTCGAGAACGCCCACGCGAATCACATTCTCGATGTGACTTTTGCGCCCGCCGCCATCTCCGAAAAGCTGGCGCACGAGGCGGAGCAACTGGCGCGCGGCATTCTGGAGAAACTCGATGTCGTCGGCTTGCTCACGGTGGAACTGTTCGTCACGCGCGACGGACGCCTGCTCGTGAACGAACTCGCCCCGCGCACGCACAACTCCGGGCACCTGACCATCGATGCCTGCGTGACGAGTCAGTTCGAGCAGCAGGTGCGCGCGGTCTGCGGCCTGCCGCTCGGTTCCACGGAACTCAAGCAGCCCGCGGCGATGGCCAATCTGCTCGGTGATCTCTGGGCCAATGGCGAACCCAACTGGCCCGCCGCGCTCGAAGACCCGCTGGTGAAGCTGCACCTTTATGGTAAAGCCGAGGCGCGCGCCGGTCGGAAGATGGGCCATCTCACGGCGACGGGTTCAACTGTTGCCGAAGCAGCGTCGCGAGTTCGCCAAGCGCGGGAGCGATTGCTTCGGCGTTGATGCTGGTTTGATGCCTCTGCGCTCGACTTTCAGTTTTCGCCCGCAACAATTCCGCGCATGGCCCGAACCAATTCCACCATGCTGCCGCTCGGCACCACCGCGCCGGACTTTGCGCTGCCCGATGTGGTGAGCGGAAAAACCGTTACGCTCTCCAACTTCAAAAATTCCTCTGCGCTGCTCGTGGCGTTTCTCTGCAACCACTGCCCCTACGTGAAACACATCCAGGCCGGGCTGGCCCTGCTTGCGAAAGATTTGCAGGCGCGCGGCGTGGGTGTGGTGGCGATCAGCGTGAATGACGTGGCGAATTATCCCGACGACAGCCCGGAGAAAATGCGCGAGGAAGCGCAGCGCGCGGGCTACACGTTTCCGTATCTCTTCGATGAGTCGCAGAGCGTGGCGCTGGCCTATCGTGCGGCCTGCACGCCGGATTTCTTCCTGTTCGATGGAAAGCAAAAGCTCGTCTATCGCGGCCAGATGGACGACGCGCGGCGCGCGAACAGCCTGCCCGTGACGGGCGCAAGCTTGCGCGCGGCGGTGGACGCGGTGCTGGCGGGGCAGCCTGTG
>JANNGC010000224.1:0-2166 GCA_031380445.1 Pedosphaera sp. | reverse complement strand
ACGCCGCACGACGGGGCGAACTTCGGCGCGGAATGGGCGGCTTCTTACACCGACACTGCGCCCATTCCGCGCCGAAGTTCGCCCCGTCGTGCGGCGTGCCCGAGGGCTTCGAGTCCAGGACGATGTTGCCACCAACGGCGATGTTGATGCGCGGGTCCGCGCCGGAGCCGGCCATGTAGAGCGAGCAGATTTTGCCCGGCGTCAGCGCGGTGTCGAAGAGTGCCACTTCATCAATGCGCCCGTTGAAGAAGTTGCCACCCGCGTCAAAGATGCCGCCGCCGCCGATGTTGAACGAGAAGGCGTTCGCTCCCGGCAGCGTGCTGGCCCGCGAGCCGATGGCTGCGCCGTTGAAGTACATCGTGAGCGTGCCAGGCGAGCCGTCCTGCACCACCGCCACCTGGCCCCACTGCTGGTTCGGGAGTGGGTTGGGCGAGATGTCGAGGCCGTCGTCGGTCCAACACTCCAGCGTGTTGTTGTTGATGTAGCCAAACTCCACGATGTCGTTCTGGCCGAAGAGACCGGTGCGGTCGGGCTGGTCGGCGGCGCGGCGAATCCAGCCGACCATGGTGAACGTGTTCTTGCCGTTCAACAGGCCAGGCGCGGACGAGACGTAGCTGCTCGCGCCGTCGAACTCCGCCGCCTTGTCGAAGCTGCCGGAGAGCGCGCCCGGCACGCCGAGGGTGACATTGTTATAGGTGCCGTCGTTGCCGCCGTAGTTGTCGTGCGCGACCGTGCCGCTCGTTTCATTCAGCCGCCAGTAGGCGAAGGGGTTGCAATCGACAATCAACTGCTCGTAGCTGCCCGGCGTGGGCACCAGCACGGTCAGCGTGGCGACATCGGTCGTGGCGTTACCCGCCGCGTTGCCGACGATGGCCTGGTAATCACCCGCCTGGGACGGCTGAATGCTCGTCAACATGAGCATGTTGTTCGTAGCGTCGAGGATGTTCACGCCGCCGAGCTGCCACTGGTAAGTCAGTTGCGTGCCGCCGGTGGCCTGCACCTTGAATGTCCCGGCGCGGCCCACGTAGCGCGAGATCGAAACCGGCTGCTGCGTGATGCTCGGCGGCTGCGTAGGATTGACGGTCACTTCGCAGAAGCCGCTGGCCACCGTGCCGTAGGCGTTGCTGATCTCGACGTTGTACGAACCGCTGTCGACCTGCTGCGCGTTGGTGATGGACAGGCAGGCGTTGGTCTGATCAACCAACTCGAAGCCGAAGTAAAACCAGCGGAAGGTGAACGCCGGCGTGCCGGTGTAGCCGGGGCAAAGCGTGATGGTGCTGCCCTCGAAGAGATTCGTGCTCACCGGCAAATCGCGGGTGAGGATGGGCGGGCTGGCCACCGCCGTGTAATAGAGCGATCCGATTTTTTCCGTCGTCAGCGTGCGGTCGAACACCGCCACTTCGTCGAGCTGGCCGTTGAAGAAGTTCCCCGCCGCATCAAAGATGCCGCCGCCGCCGATGTTGAACTTGAAGGCGTTGTCCGCCGGCAAGGTGCTGGTGCGCGAGCCGGCCACGAGGCCGTTCGTGTACATCGTCATCGTGCCGGGATTGCCGTCCTGCGTGATGGCGATGTGGTCCCATTCGTTGTCCGGGAAGGCGGCGGGAATATCCAAGCCGTTGTCCGTCCAGCATTCGAGCGTGGTGTTGTTGATGTAGCCAAACTCCACGATGTCGTTCTGACCAAAGAGACCGTTGCGTCCGCCCTGCACGCCCGCACGGCGCAGCCAGCCCATGACCGTAAAGCGCGGCTTGCTGTTCAACAGGCCGGAGAGGGTGGAGACGAAATCATTCACGCCGTCGAGCTGGAGCGCGGTGTTGTCCGCCTCGAAGCCGACGTAAGCCGGGGGACGCGGGGCCTGCGCGCCGGTGGTGGCCCCGTTGTTGAAGGAGCCGTCCGCGACCGCGCCGAGGCTGCCGTAGTTGAGCGCAGTCGGCGGCACGAACGTCGGTTCATTCAAGCGCCAGTAGCCCACGGGTGCGTCCGCGAGAACATACGTGTTGTAGGCGAGCACCGGCGCGGCGTTAGTGCCGTTGGCGTAATGGGCCGCGATCTGCGCCGGGGGCAGTGCCGCATTGTAGAACGCGGCTTCATCGGCGTCGCCCGCCCAGACGAAATCACCGCCGCTGCGGGTGCCAATGGCGTAGGCCCCGTCGGGATTGGCGACGT
>JANNGC010000178.1:0-3970 GCA_031380445.1 Pedosphaera sp. | reverse complement strand
GCTTGAAGCGTCCGGCAAGAAAATTGACGAACAGAAACTGCGCGCGGCCAGCGGCGAGCAATCGATGACGTTCCGCTTCAATCTCAAGCCAACCGAGCGCGGGCTGAATTTTTATCAGGTACGCGCCATTTCCTCCGCCGCGCGCAGCAATCCCACGAACATCGCGCTGACCGCCGAAGCGACGCTGGCAAACAACTCGCACGCGGCCGTGGTGGATCGCGGGCGCGGGCCGTATCGCGTGCTCTACGTGGCGGGCCGGCCAAACTGGGAATTCAAGTTCCTCAATCGCGCGCTTACGGACGACGACCAGATTCAACTGGTCGGCCTTATTCGCATCGCCAAGCGTGAGCGAAAGTTTGAGTTCGTCGGTCGTCAGGGCGAGCAGAGCAACCCGCTCTTTCGCGGCTCCGGTCTCACGAATGAAAACACGGAGCGCTACGACCAGCCCGTGCTGGTGCGCCTGAACACGAAGGATGAGTTTGAGTTGCAGGGCGGTTTCCCGAAGACCGCCGAGGAGCTGTATCAATACAACGCCATCGTGCTCGACGATCTCGAAGCCGACTTTTTCACGCGCGATCAAATGATGCTGGTGCAGAAGTTCGTCAGCGAGCGCGGCGGCGGTTTGCTCATGCTCGGCGGCGCGGAGTCGTTCCGTGAAGGAAAGTTCGCCCGCACGCCCATCGGCGACATGCTGCCCGTCTATCTCGACCGCAACGAAACGGCGCGGCCCAGCGGCCCGATGAAACTCTCGCTGACTCGCGAGGGCACCTTGCAACCGTGGATTCGTCTGCGCGACAACGAGACCGACGAGCGTGCGCGCATGAACGCCATGCCGGGCTTCGAGGTCTTGAACACCGCGACCGCCATCAAGCCCGGCGCGAGCGAACTGGCGCGCGTCACGGATTCGCAGTCGCGGAATTTTCCCGCCCTCGTCTCGCAGCGCTTCGGCGGCGGACGCACGGCGGCATTGCTCATCGGCGACATGTGGCGCTGGGGTTTCCGGGACGAGGCGATGCGCAAGGACCTGGACAAGGCGTGGCGTCAGATGATGCGCTGGCTCGTGACCGACGTGCCGAACCGTTTCGAGGCGCGCATTGAGCCGAAGGAATCTTCGGACACCGTCTCGCTGCAAGTGCGCGCGCGGGAAAAGAATTTCCAACCGCTCGACAACGCCAGTGTGCAACTGGTCGTGACGCCCATCGAAAGCGGCGTCAGCGCCACGAACTCGACCAACTTCGTGAAGATTAAAGCCGATGCCGCCACTGAGCCGGGCGTATATGAAACGACTTTCATCGCCCGCAAAGCTGGCGCGTATCGCGTGGATGCCATCGTGTCCGATGCGAACGGCGCAGAAGTCGGACGCGCCGAAGGAGGTTGGACCAGCGATCCGGCGGCAGAAGAATTTCGTTCGCTGAAACCCAACCGCGCCTTCCTGGCCACGCTCGCCAAGCAAACCGGCGGCGAGATCGTCGCGCCCAATGCGCTGGAGTCATTCGCCAAGACACTGCCGAACAAGAAGGCTCCGCTGATGGAGAACACCGCCATCCCGCTCTGGCACACGCCTGTGATGTTCCTCTTCGCGCTGGCGTGCTTCGTCGCCGAGTGGGGCGTGCGCCGGCTGAAAGGATTGCCGTGAGTGATTTTGGGGCGCGGCCTTCAGGCCGCTTCACCGTCCGCATGGTCCAGTGGGCTGCGAATTTTCCGCGCGCCATTTTGGACTGCGGCGGCAAGCGCAGCGCGACGCCGCTTTCGAGAGTCGGAAGTGATGCCTCACGCCAAGAACGCGAAGGCCGCAAAGGAGTTTCCACTTCGCGGCCTTGGCGGACTTTGCGTGAGGCAATTCGTTTCGTGACTCCTTCTCGTATCGAAAGCGCCGTCGCCGCTCCGCTCTGCCGGCGCAGTCCATATGCGCTCATCTGTTTGTGTCTCGCGCTCGCTTCATTCACACACGCCGCTGAGATCAACACCAACCAGCCCACCCTCATCGTCATCTCGGGCGCGGCCGGTGAGGAGGACTTCGGCAAAGTCTTCGCCGAATCCGCGCAGGCTTGGAAGCGCGCGGCGGAGAAGGCGGACGTGAACCTTGTCGAAATCGGTGCCGCCAACGTGACAAACGATCTCGAACTCTTCCGCGCCGCGCTGACCAAAGAACCGACCAACTCAATGACCGAACTCTGGATCGTCCTGCTCGGCCACGGGACGTTCGACGGACGTGAAGCGAAGTTCAATTTGCACGGGCCAGACCTGTCCGCATCCACGCTGTCGAATCTCTTGTTCGGATTCCGCCGTCCCGTTGCCATCATCAACGCCGCGCCGAGCAGCGCGCCGTTCATTAAGGCGCTGGCGCGCAAGGATCGCGTCATCGTCACCGCCACACGCAGCGGTTCGGAAGAAAATTACACTCGCTTCAACCGCTACATCTCGCAGGCCATCGCCGATCCCGAGGCTGACCTCGACAAAGACGGCCAGACCTCGCTGCTCGAAGCCTTCCTGATGGCCTCGCGCCGCGTCACCGAGTTCTACAAGAGCGAGGGCCGCCTCGCCACCGAGCACGCCCTGCTCGACGACAATGGCGACGGCTTCGGCGTGCAGGCCGACTGGTTCCGCGGCATCCACGCCGTGAAGAAGGCCGCGAACAATGCCCAACTCGACGGCACCCGCGCCCACCAATGGCATCTCGTCCGCAGTAAAGAAGATCAGAAGCTCTCTCCCGAGCAACGCCAGAAGCGCGACGCCCTTGAATTGGAAATCGGCAAACTGCGCGAGCAGAAGGTGAAGATGAACGAGGATGAGTATTACAAGCAGCTCGAGGCGTTACTCACGAAGCTGGCCGAGATCGAACTGAGCGGCGACGCGCCCTCACCCAAGTAGCCGCCGCCGTCAGTTGCCCCCAATCGCGTAGCGATGCCCCGAAGGTAGCCGTGGACTTCAGCCCACGGAACACGCATTCCGAAAGGGGTTGCGTCGCGGAGCGACGCCTGAACGCGTGGTGTGCTCGACGTTCAACCGTCGCTACGCGACGAATTCCCGGCGGTGATCGATCCGTGGGCTGAAGCCCACGGCTACCGTCAGGCGGTCGCTACGCGACCAAACGCGACGCCGTCAGGCGAGCTTGTAGAACTTCACCGCATTCCCGCCGAGGAACTTTTCCTGCACGGCATTTGAGAACTGCTTGAAGTAATCCCCCGCCAGTTCGTGGGTCTGCTCGTAGCTCCCGGCCAGCAGACACACCGGCCAGTCGGAGCCGAACATCACACGGTCTTCGCCGAAAGCCTCGAACACCACGTCGAGATAGGGGCGGAAGTCATCGGCCTTCCAGCCCGGCATCTTCGCCTCAGTGACCAGGCCGGAGATTTTGCACGACACGTTCTTATGCTTCGCTAGTTCGCGGAGATCGTCCTTCCACGGCTGCAACATGCCCGCGCGAATCATCGGCTTGGCGATGTGGTCGAGCACGAAACGTTGATGCGAAAGTTTCTCCACCACTTTGACTGAGGACGGCAGGTGCTTCGGGAACAGCAGCAGGTCATAGGTGAAATCGAAGGCATGCAGCGCGGCCAGCCCGCGCAGGAATTCCGGCTTCAACATGAAGTCCGCCGCCTCGCTCTGCACCACATGCCGCACGCCGACGAACTTCTTGTGCTTCGAGAGCGCGGCCAGATCGTCCTCGACCTTCTCCGACTGCAAATCCACCCAGCCGACCACGCCCTTGATGAAGGATGATTTGTCCGAGAGTTCCAGCAGCCAGCGCGATTCTTCCAACGTCTGACGTGCCTGCACAGCGACGGAACCATCGATGCCAACCTTCTTCGCCACGGCTTCCAAGTCCGTCGGCAGCCAGTCGCGCTGGAGCGGCGTGCCTTTGCCAATCCACGGATACTCCGTTTCAGAGTACTTCCAAAAGTGCTGGTGTGAGTCGATGTGCATATCGGAGCGCGGACCGCCGAGTCCGCGTGTTCATTTTAATTAC